>DATFXZ010000578.1:0-6841 GCA_035315305.1 Terriglobia bacterium
GTTTTGGCCCAAATTCCCTCGCTTTCCAGGTTGAGGGTTTTGGAGAACAATCAATCCGCCTCTACCTGTTCCGTCATTCAAAGAAACCGCGCCAGGCGTGCCCGCGGGAACTATCTTCGCCACGGCTTGCAGCATGCAGCGCACGCTTCCGACTGTGATCTGAGGACTCACGGTCGCGCACTGCGGATCCGCAACTTTTGTCCATTTGTCAGGATCCCAATAGCTTCCCTCCAGCAACGAGCCTGCGGGTGTCTTCCACCGCACGCCCGCGTCATCGAGCAACTCTTTCAGAAGATCTGCATTCACGACGTCTGGAACGCCGTTCGCATAAAGCATGTTCTGAGCCTGAATGCTGAGCGGAACACCGGAGCTGATGGTATAGATAAAACCAAAACGCCATCCCTCGATCGCTCGGGCAATAGGACCGGAACTATTACCAAACAACAGTCTCCCTGGCCCGATGGGCAGGTCGACATTGCCGTTGGTGCGCAGGATATGAGCGTGATTTCCGTTCACGATCGTGTAGTCCGCGTGCCGGTCAACCGGATTGGTAATGGAGGGGTTAAAGCCACCGAATGCGGCCGGCGGTGTTGCGGGCACACCAAGATTCTTGCTCCAGGTGTAATTCGCCGTCCCACTCAAACCATGTGTCGGCCGCAAAGTGACTTCGGTTTGCAGTGAGTGGTAATTGTCATTGCCCATGTTCGCCAGGTAATTGACTTGGGCAAACTGCGGATTCGTCAGAATGAAATTCTCGGGGACGCCGTTCACTCGAAGTACTGATCCGCGGACCACACTGGTATTTACATCCGGCAGATTGCAGTTGCCTGTGGTGGAAGGCGGACTGGATGTGCAGCCGGCCTTCACGTAGTTCAGTATTGCCAACGAATACGCGACGCCGCCAAAACCCACTGCCGCGGTTCCTCCCAAGAGGCCATTCGCCAGATTCTGGTTGAACGTGGAACTCTGGCGCATTTGCAGAGCGGCGGTCTGCAGGACTCCATTAACGGTGCTGCCGATTGGTCCATACTGCACGCCTGCGGCACAGCCCGTCGTACAAATGTTGACGCCCCTGAGCATGTTATCCAGTACGGCCGATTCCGCTCCCGTTCGAACCTTCACGAACTCATCCAGCAGACCGTTGTAGAGGAAATTGGAGCTGTTCAGATTGATGGATGTGAACTGCTTCCTCGCCAGCGTGCCGATGTATCGCACATCGAGAGTCAGGTTATTTCGCACACTCCGCGTTACGGACAACGTGAGGTTCTGCACATAAGGCGCAACGTAGTTGTCATCGAAAATGTTGATCGTCTGACTTCGATCGGTAATCGGAATCGGCGTCATCGGTGCGACGCCTGGGGGCAACGGAGTGGGAAGGACGCCCGGCTTGGAGACGGAGGTCAGATCCAGATATGGATTTGTGCTGTCTCCCGTGTAACTGCCGTTGTAGACCCGCCCCGGTGGAAATGTGAGCGGAACTTCGAGCGTGTTGAAGCGGCTTCCACCCTGGAACGTAATCTGATAGCCGCCGCGTACGGTGGTTTTCTCTCTTCCGAACCACGGAACCTGCCACGCAAATCCGACGGCTGGTCCAAAATTGTTCCAGTCGTTGTTGTAAACAGTCTTCCCAGGATTCGGGGAACCCGGCCCCACGAATTGAAGACCCGTTTCCCCGGCGCGCGCTCCCGGCAACATCCAGCCGGAAAAATCGCGGCCGGAAATGCCGAAGGCCTCGCCGCCTCCGCCCACAGGTCGTACGGCCAATCCACTTGCGGAGAAAGGGACTCCATACCATTCATACCGAATGCCGAGATTCAGTGTCAGATCCCTTTTAATCTTGTAATCGTCTTTAAAAAACGCGCTGAATTCGCGCTGTTTGACGGTGTTGGTGACGAACGCACTGTTTCGATAATCGGAGAAGACGCTCGACTTCGGATCGGTCAAAAAGTACAGATTGTTAACCGATGCAAGCGAGCCCGAAAGGAAGTTCAACAAATTACGAGCGCGTGTGGCATCCGTAGCACCGAGACCGGACATTACCGGATTCGAGCTCGCAATAGCGGTCGTTCCGGTAGTCGCGAGCTGCGCGCCGGGAGTAGCGCCCGCGACCACAACGGCGGGAGATTTCCAGTTGGTAAAGAACGTTCCCGCGCCTTGACTGCTGCTTCGTGTCGTACTGCTGGCGAAGCGAACCTCGCCACCGAACTTGAAAGCGTGTGTACCCTTGGTCCAACTCAGCGTGTCACCATAAGTCCAGAGCGGGCTCTTATCGGTGCCGGTTGCGGTAATAGCTCCTCCGCCGAGATTTTGTGCCACAGGCGCACAGTTTCCGGGAGGGCGGGCTCCTGTAATGGGACTGCAAACGCCGAGACTGGCTGTAATGTCCGGCAGAACGCGGAAACCGTTAACATCTGGAGGAAGGTACTTCTTGATAGTCTCTTGATTTACGTCACGATCCCATGGAGCGATCACGTTAGTGCCGGTTCGATGGTAGCCGAATTTTGCTTCGTTCACTAACGACGCGGATAGTGTTGAGACGAACCCGGCAGTCATCACGATCGGCCTGTGGAAGTTCTCATTGCTCCACGTATCGGGCAACGCGGCCAAAACGTCGTCGGAAGATACACGCTCGTAACTGAAATTGAAGTTGGCTTTGTGTTTCTCGTTCAGGTTATGGTCGATCCTTCCGTTGTATTGTTTGCGATCACCGGTAGACTCACCCACGCTAAACAAGTTGTCCAATCCTCGAAACCCACGCACATAACGATAGCTGGCAATGTTCAAACCATCGACTCCGGTGAGTGTACCGTTCGCATTCGTAAAATCGTTCGGCGCCGGCATCAGTGCCGTCGTTCGTGAAATCAAACCGGTGGTATCGAGTTTTGTCCGGAACGGATCCCAAGATCCGGTCACCGTGCCGTTCGAGCAGTCAGCGTTAGGACCAGTCGGAGGAAATGCCACTGGGCCGAATACGCTAATGTAATTCAGCTTGCCCGTATATGCGGTTCCATCCGGATTCGTTCTTGGAGCCACGGGATTTCCAAGAAGATCGACAACCGTCGTTACGGGATTTCCAGTGTTTACAGTCGGTGCGCCAACGGCCCCACTGTTCCAGCCATCGAAATAGCGGAAAACACCGTTCTTCGCGCACGGCGTCAACACCGCGACGTAGGTGTTGGCGCGCTGGCGGTTGATGTTCATGTCATAGAGCCCGTAGAAAAACGTTTTGTTCTTAATAATGGGACCACCGATGCTGCCCGTGAGCTGATGGTTGTTGTTCCAGTTTGCGGGAACGGCATTCCGGTTATTCGCCCAGGTGTTTGGACTCAAGGCCGTGTTCTGGACATTCCAGACACCGGCTCCATGGAACTCATTTGTTCCTGCACGGGTCGAAATTTGGACCGCGCCATTGCCGCGTCCAAGCTCCGCATCGACGGGCGCCACAATCAATCGGATCTCGCCGACCAGATCTGGATTGATGACAGTGGCGGAATTGATACCCGTTGGCCACCGGGTGTCCTGAACCATGATGCCGTCTCGTAGCACGGGAGTGAATCCGGCGCTGACGCCCGCGAGGGTGGCGCTCTCGCGTCCGAACGCACTCTGTCCCGGACCGCTGGTCGCAACAAAGTTATCGAGACCTCCCAGAACGGTGAGCATGTCCAACACGTTGTTACCGACAACCGGCAGATCTCGCACCCTCTTCTCGGTCAGCACCTGGCCGATGGTCGGGCTCGACTCTGTAAGCAACGCATCGGCGGCGATCGTCACTTCCACGTTCTGCGCCTGAGTCGCTACCTGAAGCGTGAAATTCAATCGCACAGTCACAGCGTTTCCAAGTGCGACGTTCTGATAAGTCTGTTTCTGAAAACCGGGCAGCTCGCCTGAAACCGTATAGGTACCAGGCAGCAGGCTGGGAATGTTGTATGCGCCGGCTTCATTACTGAAGGCCGTCGTTACGACGCCGGTCGCAGTATTGGTCGCGATCACTGAAACTCCAGGTAGCACCGCACCAGTAGCATCCGCAACCGTCCCGCTGACTGTTGCGTTATTGATCTGTGCGAACGACGCCGTGGCTAAAAGACAAAACACCACCGTCCAGTAGATGTTTTTGTTCATGTTGTCTCCCACTCATTGAAGGAACAGGGGAACTCCCCAAATACGATTAATCCCCTGCATTTGTGATTGTCGTGGGCTTAACTCAATCACCGCCCGATAGGTCATGTCAACGAGAATGCGGTGAGAAAAAGGAGAGTCGCTGCGTAAAGCAAGTGAGCATTTCGGAAGTCGCTATTCCCCTCCTTGTTAGGAGGGGTGGCTGCGGCATCAAGAAAATTTCGGCGAAGCCCTCCTGCGCCGCAGACGGGGTGGTCGCTCACAAGTCAGCTGGTGTGAGCGACGACTTTTTCTGATGGCTGCGCCCTATCGGGCTTGCGCGGGCTCCGCCCGCCGGCCGCTTCGCGGCCACCCCTCCTCACGAGGAGGGGAATCTCTAAATCAACACACAGCTCCGGCTCGCTGGCTCACCCCCATTAACGCCTTTTCCACTTCCAGCATCAATGGCTGCACGAGGTCCCTTCTCGCACTGCAGGCGCAATCAGCAGTTTGTACACATCCTCAAAATCGACAACCCTGCCGGCTGATGCCGGCTGCCGGCCGCGCGCGGCATCAATACAAAGCACAGTGGGGCGGGCATGCCTCACATCCGTCCGAATTTTTGGAACCAGCGGTCGAAGACGTGCAGATGGACGCGAGCCAATGCGAATCCGAAGCAACACATGACCACGCCGAAGAGAATATGGAGGAGTGTCTTTCGATAAGAAATAAGGCGCATTACACTAGGCCCGACAATACGCCCCATGCCGGCAAAAACCACCGCCGACCCGATCATGCCGATCGTAATGGGCAAAGAGCTTTTCCGGTCGATCCACGCATACACGCTCAGAACACCAAGGAGCCCGATGGCGAGACCGATAGCCGTCGCCCTCAGCTGAGGCAGCAATAACCAAATCTTGAATGCCGAATTCTTAGCGACCTTCAGAATCGACATGTACCGCTGGGCCTTATCCGGAATCTGCATATGCTTTTCGAATTCCAGGAATTTCCAGTCGACATTCGAAGTCGTCATTGGAAATCCCTGGATGCTCCGCGGAAATTCCCGCTCGGTCATTCTGTAGCCACTCGTCATCAGTGCATTCGCTTCGACGTCGCAAAAAGAGTCCAGGTCCGTCCGAATGCCGGCAAGACACCGCTCGACATCCTTGCGGACTCTATAGGTCGTCATCGTGGGATCCTGCTTCTCACTGGTTCCAACGGCAGCCTCAGAGGGTTCCTCGCAGCCGTTCCAGTTGATTGGCTCCACGTTGAGGTCTTTCTTGAGGTGAATGAACATCAAGCCGCGAAGCAACGCAGATCGACGTCGCGCCGCAAGTTCGTGATATTGGGCTTCCCGCAATCGGGCCTGAAAAATCGTGTTGGAACGCAGTGGCACACCCAAAAACCCGCCGCTCGGATCGTTCTCGGAACCCATCTGACCGCTGGCATCACTCACAAGAACGACAGTGCATTCCTGGTCCAGCAATCCCTCGATACCTTGATTGTCGTGTACCCCACCGTCAACGAGCCGAACTGTTCGGTCGGGATATAAGCCGTCGAGAACAATGGGGTCGAAAACGCCTGGGACGCAGGCGGAGGCAGCGACGGCATAGCCCAACCGCACGTCCTGTAATTCGGGTGGAGCCTGATGGTAATACATCCGGCGGAGCCGGTCGTTTCCATCGATCTCGGTGTCGATACCGGCCGGCGGCTCGCCCATCCACGAGGCGGTGAACTGCCAGTTATGGCCGGTGTTCAGGCTTGTTGCATTCAATATCAAGATCGGGACCCTCGCGCGTCTTCTCCAGTTGTCGAGCTTCGGCGAGAAGCCCTGCTCAGCGAGCGGCTGGATAAAAAGGTTTCTCATCAGACGCGGCTTGTGCGCACCGCCATCGTTGACTTTTGAGTACAGCTCCTTCTCGTAAAGCTCACCGGCACGTTCCGTCCTCGAATAAGTCCTCGAGAAAAGCATTCTGAGGTTAGTTGTTAGTTCGGCGGCGACTCGCGTCCGGATATTTCGCTGCACGCCCGCAACAAAATCGCGTTCGATTCTCTTGACGAGGTCGATGTAGTCTTGCCGAGTGATTTCTGCGTCGCTTTTTGTCTGGAGGAGCTGGCGGACTTCCAAATAGTAGTGCGCCCCAATGATGCTCCCACCCGAAACGCACGAGATAACCTCGATGTTCCTTAGCATGTCCAATTCGGCGAGCTTCGCCAGAACGCCGATATGAAATAACGACGCACGAAATCCTCCGCCCGATAATGCGAGGCCCGCCTTGCCGGCAAAGATTGATTGAACAGCGGCATCGTTGCCGCCAAGAAACGTCTTAAGAGTCTGTATCGCAGAGGCATCGGCACCGTTGCCGGTCGATTGCAGGCGCGCGAGATGAGCCAGTTGTCGCGTCGTCGACTGCTTCTCCCATTCCGGAACACCATCCAACGCGTTCGCTTTATTCAACAGACGCAGTGCCTCGCTGTACTCGCCGATTCCGAAGTGAGCCTCCGCCATCGTCGCCAGGAACCACCATTCTTTGTGAAGTTTCGATTCGGCAGTTGGGAGCTTATCTAAGATCTCAATAATGTCACGACGAATGCTGTCGGCTTCAGCGCGTCGCGCAGTCACGTACTCTGAAGGCGAACCACTTTGTTGCGACGCCATTTGTTCCTGGTGTGCGAGCAGGTCGAGTATGAACGCGGCATTGATGGACGTGTACCCGTAATCGCTTGCAACACCCTCCTGATGGCC
>DATFXZ010000579.1:0-4454 GCA_035315305.1 Terriglobia bacterium
TTCAGACACCTTGCACCGCTGACACACCTTGGCGTGAATTGTGTTACCGGTGCGAATGGGTTGTTGGTTGAATACGGAAAGTTGTCAGGAAAGCTGAGACGGAGGACCGCGCTCTTGAACGTCTGCAAAAAACGGCGTGGATACCGCCGGCGTGTCGTTCGCTAAGGTAACCGCTTTACAAGGAAGATAAGAATGATATTCGAACGTGCGTGGAAGAAGGAGGATTGTCGTAGGTAATGCCGCTTGCGTCTCTCGCCCGCTCGCATTGTCGGCAAGCCGCGGTTGAGCACTTCCAAGGAGCGCGCCGACGTCGACCTTCCTATCTCGATCCAGCGAGAAATTTCCGTGACCATCACCCAGCCACGTAACGGATTTTCCGCCGCTTTCAGCAATCCAGACCAGGTCGATATCTCCGTCGTCGTCGATATCCCCGGAGAACAAGCCACCGGGTTCCGCGACGGCTGAGTCGAAAGTCAGGGAGCTCCAGGCTGATTTACCGAATGCGATGTGAATTCTCTTGAGGGAGCCTTCCGAAGATAGCGTGGCCTGGTCCAGTCTATTATCGGAGTCGAAGTCGGAAAGTACAGGCTCTGTACCTAACAGAAACGGCGAAGGAACATTCGGTGAGTCTGGTGACGCAGCAAAGACGGCGATCGCGTGCCACCAGGGAATCAGCAGCAGCGTTATCAGTGAGAGTCTCAGTCCGTCGCTCAAGCGCCTGCAGGTGCTCATAGCTAGCAGAAATCGAGAATAGCACAAAAAAAATTTGAGGAGTAAAACGGTAGCTTGCACTAAGGCATTTTTGCGGTTGCGGAGCTCTCGCCCCAACAAATAGACTACGCGCCACGGACCACTTATAACGAAAAAAGCAACAGGGGGACGTCATGATTAATACGGCCATAGTAGGGTTGGGCTGGTGGGGGAGAACCCTTGTCGAGTCCGCCCAGGGAAGTGATTTCATACGTTTTGTTGCCGGCGCGACACGAACCGTTTCGCCGGAAGTGAAGACATTCGCAGAGACTCACAGGTTGCGGCTTGCCGAAAGTTTCGAAGCGATGCTGAAAGATACAAATGTTCAAGCCGTAGTCCTTTGTACTCCACATTCCATGCATACGCAGCAAGTGATCGCCGCCGCACAAGCAGGAAAGCACGTTTTTTGCGAGAAGCCATTTGCTCTGACCAAGAGCGATGCCGAAAGAGCAGTCGACGCCACTCGTAAGGCCGGTGTAGCGCTGGGCCTCGGGTATAATCGCCGGTTTCATCCGGAAATGACGAAGCTTCGCGAGCGAATCCGCTCCGGCGCGTTGGGCACAGTGATGCACGTCGAAGGGACGATGACGTTTGCGAATGCATTGTTGCTGAAACCGTCACAATGGCGCGCGCATCGCGAGGAAACGCCATGCGGTGGACTCACTCCGATGGGTGTTCATGCGGTGGACGGCATGATCGACCTATGTGGCCCGATCGGGCAAGTGTATTGCCAGAGCTTCAGGCGGGTTGTTGAAATCGACAGCGACGACACGACATCCATACTCTTCCGAATGAAGGAAGGCATGTCGGGGTATCTCGGCACGCTCACCGCAACAGGACCAGGATTCAGTTTCCAGGTGTTTGGGTCGAAGGGTTGGGTGCGGCTCGAAGGTATGACGCATGTTGCCGGCGCTTCCTCCGAAGAAAGACGGACGCGACTTTTTGGTACTTGCAAATTTCAACCTGCGAAGGGCGATGCCGAAGTGTGGCAGGCCGAAACACTGGATGTTGGCCGTGTGGCGTTAGATGCGTTCGGGAAAGCAGCGAGCGGTGGTCCGTCCTTTCCAATTCCTGTGGAACAGATGATTCACGGCGCCGCTGTAACCGAAGCGATCGTACGCTCGGCCGGTTCGGGAAGAGTAGAGAGCGTCATGTAGGGGAGGTGGGGGCTGCCCCCACGTCAGGAGGACTGTATGTCGACGACGGGTATCAAAGCAGGCACGATCGAAACCGCAGGCGAACGCGCCGTCACGTGGCAGATGTGGGTGCCGTGTATGACCATGGCAGCATGTTCATGGTTGTCGTTCTTCCACCGCACGATGCTAGGTGCCCTGGCACCGACCATCCTCAAAGAAACAGGACTAACCGCACAGCAATTTGCCAGTATTAACGCGTACTTCTTTGTGGCGTACACGCTCGGCAATCCTCTCTGGGGTTCCATACTGGACTATGTCGGTCTGCGAATCGGAATGTTGATGGGAGTGACGATCTGGACTGCCGCTAGCGTATCTCACGGCTGGATGGCGACGTTTCTCGGTTTTGCGGCGGCCCGTGCTTTATTAGGCCTGGGCGAAGGAGTCACATTCCCAGGTGGCCTGAGGACGGCCGTCGAATCGTTACCCGCCACGCGGCGCGCGCGAGCAGTAGCATTGTCGTTCAGCGGCGGCACGCTTGGAGGCGTTGCGGCTCCGCTTATTGCCGTACCGTTAGGTTTGGCATATGGATGGCGCACCGCCTTTTTGGTATCCGGCGCGTTTGGGCTGGCATGGCTTCTTCTGTGGGTCGCCGTTGCGCGGCCTCCCTTCCTTCCGAAAGTCGAGAAAAAAACAGGAAAGCTCGCGTGGCCGAATCCGCTCGAGCGGCGTCTCTGGGCCCTCGTGTTCAGTTACGGTTTGCCTGCGATTGCTCCCGGGCCTATTGTGACTCTGCTTTCGGTATATCTCAGCGCCGGACTCGGTGTTTCGCAGAGGGAGGTGGGGTATCTGCTATGGATGCCCGCGCTCGCCTGGGGTATTGGGTACTTCTTCTGGGGATGGATCGTCGATCGTTTCGCGCAGGATAACCGGCGTCCTGTAGGCTTCTTTCTTTTGCTAACGGTTTTTGCGCTCGTTCTAGGCGCGACCACCTGGACCACATCGGTTGCGATCACGATGGCGATCATGTCCTGGGCGACGTTCGTCGGCGGGGGTTTTCAAATGCTCGCTCTAAAGGTCGGTTCGTATTCTTTTCCGCGGGAACAGGCCGCAATGATGACCGGCATCGCATCCGGATCATTCGCGCTCGTAAACTACATCCTGTTGCAGACGCCGCGCATGGGACTCGGCGCGCTGTTCAATCAACATCGGTATGCGGAAGCATGGTGGATCGTCGCTCTATGCCCATTGGTCGGGGTTCTCGTGTGGCTATTCTTGAGCCGCAATCAATACGCTCGGAGTTAATCAAGAGCCTTTAGAAATTCCCGCCGTGACGTGTCGTTTTTGAGGATAATCGAAGTCGTATTTTCTTCGTCGCCTGCCTGGTTAATGTGGATGTTTTTTGAGAGGAATGATGTGTTTTAACCAATCCACAAAGCAAACGAACCAAACTTGGGACATTAGTAATGGAGGTTTTGCATGATCCCGAACAAGGTGCATTTCGTGGGCAGTATTGGGCTCGACAGTGTTGAGGAAGTTTTCGCCACTCTTGGCACGAGTCTCGGACGCCGATTAAGGCGCGTGCCGGATGGGGAACCGGGCGGCCGCAGCCTGTGGATCAGTTGGCAATATCCGTTGCTGCGTGCGCAACATTTCCTGAAACCCGATACAACGCGACCTAATCCCACAACCGGGTTTTTCCCTTTAGGTCTGGCCGAAAATATCGCTACTGGTGACATCCGATTTGGCGAACTTGGATACGCGCGGGAAGCGCGAGCTTCCTATCAAGATTTTCTTGCGGCACGCAGCGCGGGAAAGTTAACCGGGGACATGAAATTTCAAGTCTCTCTGCCGACACCCTTTGCGGTGATCTTCCCGATGTGTTTGCCTAAAGACGAGCCTTTCATCGAGACGGCATATGAACGCGCTATGCTGAAGGAGGTGGAGACAATCTGCCGTGCGATTCCTCATCGAGACCTTTGCATCCAGTGGGACATTTGTATCGAGATGATATTGTGGGATGGGCGATCGACACACATCCGAAATCCATTCGCGAATTTGCAAGGTGCAATTATCCAGCGCATGCAGACTCTCTCCAGAGCAGTTCCCAAGGACGTCGAACTGGGATTTCATCTGTGTTACGGCGATTGGGAGGCGAAACATTTCATCGAGCCCGAGGATGCAGGCAAGCTCGTTGAAATGGCGAATACCTTAGCGGAACATGTGGATCGTCCCATCACCTATTTCCACATGCCGGTTCCCGCCAACAGATCCGATGATAGTTATTTCAAACCGCTAACCGCCCTGCAACTTTCATCGAGGACGGAGCTGTATCTCGGTTTGGTCCATGCGGACGGCGTCGAGAAAACAAAAAAACGTATCTCGGTCGCATCGATTTACGTAGGCGATTTCGGAATCGCAACCGAATGCGGGATAGCTCGCTCGAGGTCGCCGGAATTGGTGAAAGAGATCATCAGGATTCACGCGGAAGTCTCTCGAGAACCGTTAATGCAGGCGAGCGCGTAGCTGGATTGTGGCACGAATTCAAGATGGTGTGTGAGCGACCCCCTC
>DATFXZ010000580.1:0-5950 GCA_035315305.1 Terriglobia bacterium
GGAACATCAAAGCTGTTGTAGATAAGAAGTGTGGAGTTGATGACGGCAGATCCCGTCTCGAGCTGGTGCGCAACGGTGCGCGCTTTTGCCTGATTGCCTGCCCACACCGACGCATTCAGTCCAAACGTGGAGTCGTTCGCACGCGTGATGGCCTCCTCTGCGCTTCGCACTGGATAAACCGTCACGACAGGTCCGAATGTTTCTTCCTTTGAAATCGGCATCGCATCCGTGGCGTTCGTCAGAATGGTCGGTTCGATAAACGCCGGGCCCAGATCGGGACGCAGCTTCCCGCCTGTGGCGATGCGGGCGCCTTCATCCACGGCTCGTTCAATCCGGTTCAATACCTTCCCTGCGTGATCTGCGTTGATCAGGCTTCCCATGTCCACATCCCATGATCGCGACCAGCCGAGCTTCAGCGCCCGTGTCATCTCTATCAGCCGGCGCATGAACTCTTCGTATACCTGTTCCTGTACGTAGGCACGCTCGACGGAGATGCATGTTTGTCCGCTGTTGGAAAACGCTCCGACCATCAGCCCGGTTGCGGCGTTTTCCAGCGAGGCGCCCTGAAGTACGACCATTGGATTTTTGCCACCCAATTCGAGCGAAAAAGGAATCAATCTCTCGGACGCGGCAATTGCCACTTTCCGGCCGGTATTCACGCCACCCGTAAAAGCAACGTAGTCCACGTAGCGAATCACATCAGTCGCAACATCTGCGCCGCCATGGAAAACATGCAGTAGGTTTGGATCAAGCCCGCTCTCGATGAAAAGCTCGCGGGCACAATTTGCGGAGAGAGGAGTCAGTTCCGACGGTTTTACAAGGACCGCATTCCCCGCCAGCAACGCCGGAATCGCATCTGCGATTCCCAACAGGAATGGATAATTCCACGGCGTGATCAGTCCAACGATGCCGTGTGGCTTATAAACGATTTCCGCTGAGGTAATCGCAGGCACGGCCGGCTGTCGACGTTTGACCTTTAAGTAATCTGCCGCATTGGCCAGGTAATAGCGCGCAGTTCCGGCAACTGTGACTATTTCCGCGAACGCGTCGCGCCGGGCTTTACCGGATTCCGATTGAATGGTGTCCAGAATCCGATTGCGCTCGTCGAGGACAAGATCATGAAAGCGGCGGACGACACGGGCACGTGCCGCAAGCGACAATTGTCGCCAGCGGTGCTGAGCCTCGCGTGCCGGGGAAAGGGCCCGGCTGACGTCGGCGGGGTCCGCAACCGATACTACCCCAACGACTTCGCCAGTTACCGGATTTCGAACTTCTATAACGTCTCCTACTTCGACAGTGAATTATAATCCGCCCATGGACAAAGAGGCGCTGCAACGGCAGCTGGAAGACATGGAAGAAGAATCGGAGCGATGGCGCACGGAAAAGCGCCGTTTGAATGCTGAGATCGACAAGCTTGAAGCTGCGCTGGCCGACGCTAAGGACACACCCGGGCGCAAGCGTGCAGCCGCCCCCGCAGGAAAGCCGGATGCCATGGACCCTGTCGTGTTGGCCAAAATTCAGGAGGCTGCCGAACAGAAGGTTGAGCACGCTCGGGAAGGATGGGAACGCGAACGGGCAAAGCTCATGTCGGAAATTAACCGGCTGGAAGGCGCCGTTGCAGATGCGATCGCGCGGGCCTCAAATCCCTTGCGGGTGACCCAGCCCGTTAAGGAACAGTTCGAGGTTGAACTGAATCGAGTCGCTAAAGAAAAGAACGAAGTCGAACAAGCATTCCTCCGCGCCAAAACGCAATGGGAACAGGAAAGGCTGAAGATGACGAGGGAGATGGTCAAACTTCGCAGCGCTGCGCAAATCATGGGCCGCCCTGTTCTGAACGACGATTCGTTGGAATCTAATCCAAAGGTTCGCGATCTCGAAGGTCATCTCAAAGACAACCTTGCACAATGGAATGCCGAGCGGAGCCGCCTCATTGCGCAGGTCCAAAAACACGAAGAAGCGGCGCGGCACTGGGATGCGGAACGCCGGCAGCTCAATGCCCATGCGGGTCAACTTCAACAGGCATTTATGCAAGCCGAAGCAAAGATCCAAAGCTATGAAGTCGCCGCCCGCAAGCAAAATCCTTCGGAAGCGCATGTGGAAGAGCTCAAGCGCGAAAAGGATACGATGCAGAGGCAATCTATGCAGGCTCGAATGGCGTGGGATGAGGAGCGGCGCAAACTGAGCTCACAAATTGAACAGCTGGAGCAGCAGCTTCAGCGTGTGTCGGATTCACGCGACCCGGTCAGCAATGAAGTTGTCGACCAGCTGCGCCTTCAGTACGAAAAGAAACTTCAGGAAGCCATCCAGCAGAAAACTCAACTCAGCGACGAATTACAACACGCCAGCAAACTCTTAGAAACCGAGCGTGCTCGCTTGAGCGCCGCTCAGAAAAGCACCGGAACGAGTTTAGATAATGACGCAATTGCTGCGGAGGTTGCCCGAGTCGAAGGCCAGCTCAGTGAAATCGTCGCCGTTATCGATAATCCAAATACGGAGCTATCCACCGTCATTCGCAAAAACGTGGAGAAGGCGGAATTGGATGCATACCTAAAAGGAATTCTGTTTACGCTCGGTAAGAAATAAACACCACAAAGACACAGAGACACACAAGCGGCAGGGTTAATCCAACCCCGCCAAAGCTGCGATCAATGCCAACAAGCGCTGAATACCACGGTCGCGATGCGATGGATCAAACCACTCGTCTGGAGTGTGCACGTTCCCGGAATTCCCGCCGGCTCCAATCGCTATAGCAGGCAGTCCCAATGAGATTGGAATGTTTGCATCCGTCGATCCGACGTCTGACTGAGGCTCCACTCCGAATCGTCGCGTTACTTCAAATGTCGCGGCCACAATTGCAGACGAAGGACTAGTCGCTCCGGATGGGCGCTCTCCCATCATTTCAATCTTGCACTCGACCCCGGATTCGCGCGTGGCCTGGGCCACAGCCCGCCTCAACTGATGCTCGAGATTCTCGAGGCTTCCAACAGCGATAGATCGTAGATCCACCTCCATCGCTGCTTCACGTGGAATGGCGTTCACTGAGATGCCGCCTCGGATCATTCCGACGTTAAACGAACTGCCCGGCCCCGTCCCGGACGAGCAGAAGGTGTGAATGGCAGCAGCCATCGCTTGCACCGGATTCGGCCGCCCGAAATCAGCCCAACTATGCCCGCCCGGCCCTGTCATGCGTACACGAAATCGCCGGCTCCCGAGTGCCTGATTCGTGATTCGTTGGAGGCCGGCACCATCCACTGCGATGAACTCGCATTCGCGGCCATCCCATAACGGCTCGGCAAACAAATGGCGAATTCCGCGAAGGTTCCCTTCACCCTCTTCGCCCACATTTCCGATAGCGAGAACAGGACGGCGAAAACGAATGCCGAACTCCTTGGCCGCTCGAAACGCCCATAGTAGGGCGACAATGCCGGCACTGTTGTCGGAGATCCCAGGAAGGAATAAACGGCGGCCTTTCCGCTGCAGCTCGAGTGGCGTGGACGGGGGGAAAACGGTATCGAGATGAGCGCCGACAATGACGGGATTGCGGCCGATGACGTCGTAGCCGGCGATGACATTCCCAATCGAATCGGTTACGGGCCGCAGCCGCAAATCGATCAATTCTTCGCTGAACTGCCGCGCCCGCGCTGCCTCGCCGTATGGCGGGGCCGCTATCATCGTCAACCGGATCTGGTCCGCTTCAATATCCGGTTCGTGATCGGAAATATACCGAAAGGCTCGTTGGATCCGTTCATCCCTGAAAACGTTGTCGACGTCCTCGCGCACTATTTGATTTCAAACGTGACCGGCTCGGATTCCATCAGCGGCTGAACTGCGAGGCTTCCGGTTACCTTGTATTTGCCGGGCGTGACCATGTTGAGATCATTGTCGCGATGGTTCCAGGTGACTTCGAAAGTCCAATTTCGACTGGGACGAAGCGCTTCCTGACGCACGACCTGCGAAAAGAACATGCGTCTGGACCAGCGCCATACCTCCTGACCGGTGGAAGCATCAACTACTGCGAAATCGTAAGTCTGGCCTGTTCTGAAACTAAATGGGACCAGCTTGTCCGTCGAATTGATGACTGTCAGGACGAACTTCGTCCCATCTGTGACGTCTGCGACCTGAACATCGAGAGCTACAGTTTCGTCGGATGGTTTTGCGACGTTCTCCGCTAGACCTTTCGTCTTCTGGTCGGCCGTTTTCGGCTGAGGTAGCGCAGGAGCACCTTTAGACGTGGCCTCTACCGCTTTCCGTTCACTCGTGTGGACGGCGGTGAGCTTGGCAATCTGGACATCCTTGCCGAAATGCATCTGAGCTTCAACAATTCCCATTCCCCTCTGGAACGTGAGATCCGTGAGATCGCCGTGCAAGATGAACTTTACCGGCAGGCCGGAATCGTCCGCCTGAAGCACCTCGACTCGCGTACCGTCGGCGAGAAAGAGTGGCCCTTCCTCGTTATCCATCATCCGCGTGTACTGACGTTCCTGCCGATCGTAGCGAACAAGCTTGATAAACGCGCCCTCTTGGGCAAAGGGAAACTGCGTGAGCATGTAAAAGCTGCGGCCACCCACGATTCGGTAGTCTTGGACAGCAAATTCCACAGTTCCAGTTTTCTGTCCACCTTCGTTGAAGACGTCATAGACCCACCGATTCCCGACTTCAAGCGGCAGAAAGTCGGAGGACATACGCACGCCTGGCTGGGCCAGCACGGACAACGGCGAAAGAAACAGAAGGAAAACAAGCTTCGAAAGTAATCTCATTGCCGATGAATGTAAGTGTAGCATGCAGGCATGTACATGGGATCAGACGAGGACTACATGGATTTGGCACTCAGCGAGGCAAGCAAAGCACAGGCTGCCGGCGAGGTTCCGGTCGGCGCGGTCATCGTTGCCGCCGGTGTTGTGATCGGCCGAGGCTTTAATCAACCGATATCGGTAAACGATCCGACGGCTCACGCGGAAATCATTGCACTGCGCGAAGCGGCAAGTCACGAACGGAATTATCGGCTGACGAATGCTGTTCTGTACTGTACCGTCGAACCTTGCGTGATGTGTGCGGGCGCGATCATACATGCCCGTATTACCCGCCTCGTGTTCGGCACGCCGGACGCGAAGGCGGGAGCTGCTGGTTCGATATACAACGTTTTGACTGATCCGCGTCTGAACCATCGCGTCGATGTCATTTCAGGCATCCGTGAAGACGCATGTGCAGCGCTTTTGCGCGAATTCTTTGCGGGACGCCGGGCCTGAACGATGGAGCGGATTCCATATGGAACCGATCCGTTTCACTTTGGAGAGCTCACGCTTCCGTCCGCCGCCAGACTGCATCCGGTTGTGATTGTCATACACGGCGGATTCTGGCGCGCGAAATATGACCTCGAATACATGCGGCCGGTTTGCGAATCGTTCGCCAATGCGGGGCTTGCGGTCTGGAATCTGGAGTATCGGCGGATCGGAAACCCGGGTGGCGGCTGGCCGGGAACACTTAACGATGTGGCCGCCGGGGCCGGCTATTTGGCGTCGGTGGCGGACCGATTCCAGCTGGACCTGACTCGTGTGATCGCGCTAGGTCACTCTGCAGGAGGCCATCTGGCATTCTGGCTGGCGGCGCAAAAGACGCTTCTTACGGGCGCAGTATCCCTGGCAGGAGTCGTTGACTTGCGTCGCGCATGGGAGCTAAAACTCAGTGATACGGCCGTCGCCGATCTTCTCGGTGGCAGTCCTGACGATGTCCCTGGCCGATATGACTTCGCGTCTCCCATCGAACAACTACCGCTTGGTGTTCCGCAAAAGTTGTTTCACGGCACGATTGATGATGACGTTCCCATTGAGATCAGCGAACGGTATGTTCAGGTCGCGCAACTCCGCGGCGATGACGTGCAGTTGATTTCCCTTCAAGCAGGTCATTTCGATCTCGTGGACCCGCGCACAAAGGAATTCGGGTTAGTACGGGA
>DATFXZ010000581.1:0-4997 GCA_035315305.1 Terriglobia bacterium
GGCAGAGCACGTCGTGCGATCTTTCGCATTCTGGTTGTAGTCGAGGAAGACGCCGTGACGTTCCTCCTTCCACCACTTTGACGTAGCCAGTGCCGGAAGTTTCCGCTCGACTGCACGTGAGAGCGCGAGTGCAGCACGGCGGACCTCCGGGAAGGTCCATCGCTGCTGAATCCGTACGTTCACGTGCATGCCCCGCGAACCGCTCGTCTTGGGCCAGCCGCGCAGCCCCATTTCCTCGAGAAGCGACTTCACTTCCAGGGCAACAGCACGGACATCCGGCCAACCCACACCAGGGCCCGGATCAAGATCGACACGTAACTGGTCCGGGTGTTCGAGATCGCCTGTCCTTACAGGATGTGGATGAAGCTCGATGCAACCCAGGTTCACGGCCCAAGCGAGGCCGGCAGCGTCATCCACGACAACTTCCTCAGCCGTGCGACCTGATGGAAACGCGAGTGTCACCGTTCGCAGCCACGACGGTCTCTTGGCCGGCGCGCGCTTCTGATAGAACGCTTCCCCTTCAGCGCCGTCGACGAAACGCTTGAGTACCAACGGACGATCCTGGATTCCGACGAGTGCACCTGGCGCAACGGATAAGTAATAGCGTACAAGATCGAGCTTTGTGAGCTTGAGTTCCTTAGAGAAGTAGAGCTTGTCCGGGTGAGTGACACGGACCTCGCGCCCGTCAATCAATAGGACTTCGGCGTCATCTCTGTTCATAGGCAAAGGCTACATCGCAAAAACATGCGCTTTCGCGCACGCGGCCGGCTAAAGCCGGGCGCCTACAAATTGTAGACCGACCATAGGCGCCGGCTTTAGCGGTTGCGCTGTCCGCAGTCGTGAAAATTGTTTTCGGGCTCGAAGTTTGATAGACATTACGGGCCAAGTCCTGCGCGCCTTTCTTTGCTACCCCAATGCGCACCCCGTCGTGCTTTGTTGGCGCGCGTATTCACCATTTTGGATTTGAAAGAGGAGGTTCGGGATGAGAAGAGGTCACTTTATCAGTTTGGTTCTCGGGATTCTGTTTGGTGCGACGACAGCCTTCGCCCAAAACGCTGCTCTGGTCGGAAACGTCAGAGATGTCCAGCAGGCTGTAATTCCAGGCGCGGCTGTCACGTTGACGAACAGTGACACCGGCGCGTCATTGATCGGCAATAGCAACGAAATGGGCGCATTCGAGTTTGCTACAGTGCGACCTGGAAACTATACGTTGAAGGTGGAACAGCCGGGCTTCCGCGCTTTCACGCAATCCCTTGTTTTGGCGGTAGGCCAGCGTGGACGCGTCGACGTCGTCCTGCAGGTGGGAGAGATTTCAGCCGCCGTCACCGTCGAAGTTGCAACATCGCCGCTTGTGCAAACGGAGTCCTCCGCTTTGGGAGATGTTGTTGATACAAAGAAAATTTCCGATGTTCCCTTGAATGGACGTTTCTTTCTCGATCTGGCGCTTTTGACTGCGGGCACAGTCGTTCCATCAACCAACAATCGCACTTTCCTTGCCACACCGAGCGGCATCGGAATTTCGGGCATCAACGCCTCGGGCACGCGCGAGGACTCTACGAACTACATGTTCGATGGCATCAATCTTAGCGACATGTTGCAGAATCAGATTACCTTTCAGCCGAACGTCGAAAGCATTCAAGAGTTCAAAGTCCAGACCAATGCTTTCAGCGCAGAGTACGGACGAAACGCCGGCATCATTGTCAACGCAATCTCGAAGCAGGGCTCGAACTCGGTGCATGGCTCGGCATGGGAGTTCTTGCGCAATGAAAAACTAGACGCCAAGAACTTCTTCGACCGCGCCGACCAACCGATTCCGCCGTTCAAGCGCAACGTCTTTGGCTATTCCATTGGCGGGCCCGTTATACGCAACAACACCTTCTTTTTCCACAGCTACGAAGGCCGGCAGGGCCGCGAAGTAACAACTCTGAACACACAAGTTCCAACGGCAGCGGAAAGGGCGAGTGTGACGAATCCCGTCATTCTGAAGTTGCTTGATTTAGTGCCGCAGCCAAATTCGGGCAATCGGTTTCAGGGCACGGCACCGCGAAAGCGCGGCTTGAACCAGTTCACAGGACGTGTCGACCACAGCTTCTCCGCACGCGACCTTGTGTTTGGCAACTTCATCTCGAATCGGGACAGCCGCACTGAACCGACGCTTCAGCTTAACAACCTGCCAGGATTCGGAGACTTCCGGCCAGCGGAGCGGTATTTCGTCTCACTGGGCTACACACATATATTCAGCCCGACCATGACCAACGAGGTGAGGGCCGGCGCGAATCGCGTGCACATTCAGTTCGTGCCCGACGCAGCCGCCAAGTACAACCCACAGGACTTCGGGATGACTACAGGTTCATCAATTTTTCCGAACATTAATGTGACCGGTGTGATGCGTTTTGGTGGTATCGATGGATTCCCGCAGGGGCGTGGTGACACGGCGCTCCAATACAACGACACCGTCTCTTGGATTCATGGGAGACATTCGTTGAAGTTTGGCGCCGAACTCCGACGGTTCCGCAATAACAACTTCAACACAGGGACCGGCGGACTTATTACTTTTCCATCGCTTGCGGCCTTCCTCGCTGCAACGCCCATCTCCTCGGCGACACAGACACGGCTTCCTGTCACCAACAGTATTCGCGCCACTGCGCTCGATACGTTCGTTCAAGACGATTTCAGAATGACCAGCCGTTGGACATGGAATCTCGGTCTACGCTGGGAGTACAACGGGGTTCCGAACGAAGTCCATAACCGTCTCGCGATCTTCGACTTTACGCAGAATAAACTGGTGAGCGTAGGTAACGGCATCGAACGGCCTTATGAACGGCAATTCACGAATTTCGGTCCAAGAATTGGATTCTCATATGACCCGTTTGGGAAGGGGAAGACTGCGATTCGAGCCGGCGTGGGAGTCTATTATGATCAGCCGGTCACCAATTTGGTTTCCGCGTTGTCTCAAAACCCGCCGTTCTCGTCCGCCGTTAACTTCACCAGCAATATCAATATTGCCGCGCCCTTCAGCCAGCCCGGCGGCGGGCCGTCGGCCATCGCTGCGCAAGCGATCTCACCGGACTTCCAGAGCGCCCGGTTGGTGTCGTACAACCTGAATGTGCAGCAGGAACTATCGGGCACGACTATCCAGATTGCGTATGTCGGATCGCAGGGCCGTCACTTACGTATCAACGGCGACTACAACCAGGGCATCAATTTCGCGCGGCCGATTGCGGGTTTTTCGAGCATCAACGTGAACATGTCCGCCTCCAACTCGAATTACAACGGCATGTGGTTGAGCGTGAATCGACGGCTCGCGCATGGCGTGACATTCAGCTCGTCGTACACGTTTTCCAAGTCCATCGATAACAATTCCGTGGGAAGCAGCAATCCTCAAGTGCAAGATTTCCGCAACCTGCGGGCTGAGCGGGCTCGTTCCGACTTTGACGCAACCCATCGATTTGTTCTGAGTGGCGTTTACATTCTGCCATTCAAGTCCGAAGGCGCGTTCAAAAGAGCAGTTGAGGGATGGAGCCTGGCCCCTATTGTGAATCTGCAGTCGGGCAATCCGTTTAGTCCAATCATTCCTAATCTACCTAACGGCAGTGGCAGCCTGTTAAATTTTGATCGCCCGGATATTGTTCCCGGTCAATCGATCAAACTCGACAACCCGACTCCAAATCTGTTCTTCAACAAAGCCGCCTTTTTGAATCCAGACGGTACACCATATCGACAACCGGGAAGCTTCGGGAACGCCGGCCGAAATATCATCGAAGGCCCAGGCCTCTCGGACGTCGATCTCTCGCTTACAAAGAACACATTAATCAGGGAAAACGTCAACGTTCAATTCCGCGCGGAGGCGTTCAATGTCTTCAATCACCCGAACTTTGCGCAGCCAAACCAGACCGTTAATTCCGCGGATTTTGGCAAAATCACAACGACGCGCACGGCGCGAGGAGACTTGGGCTCATCCCGCCAGATTCAATTTGGTTTGAAGTTTATGTTTTAGTGTGAAATTCCCCGGCCACTGTCGCGGCCATTCCCCTCCTTACGAGGAGGGGAACGGGCTGGGTCTCATCTCCCGTGCACTAATGTTTTTGAGCCGGTTTCGAAGAGGACTTCGATCTTCGTCGCATCTTTTACGGCCGTTGCGATTCCGCGGCCGAAGGTGGGGTGCTCCAGGACGTCACCCTCCTCGTACCGATCCTTCGGTGAGTAAGGTTTCACGACTGCAGTATTTTTCGCCTTCAGGAGCGACTGGAAGCGGCTCGCGCGTCCCTTAATCGCGCCACCCTCGCGGGTATGGCGCGCAACTGCGCCTGGCGCATGAGGTCTGTAGTTGTGCTGGGATTTGCACGTGTTGCAGTGCACTCGCGCCGGCTTGTCGCCGACCATGGCCTCGATCGTGTGTGCCAGTATAAGTTTGCATTTGCCGCACCAGCTATCAATGTTGCCGCCCGGCCTCGCTTTAGTTGCTTCAATTCCCATATGTCCTGGATTTCTTAAGTACGTTTTATTACGACAACACTAATATCATCCGACGGAGCCGCGAAGTCTAGGGCACTCATTTGGATGGCCTCAAAAATCGCTTTTGCTGACCTGTGTTTGACTTCGCGAACGACTCGTTCCAAGTGTTGCGGGAAATATTCTTCACTGCCTCTTGTGTGATCCAGTAAACCGTCCGTGTAAAGAAGCAGGATGTCTCCGACGCCCATCAATGTCCATTCATTCAGCTGATAGCGCTCTTTGAAACCGAGAGAGCTGTCGGTCATGCGTCGATCAATGACGTCATTGGATGGAAGTGTTCCAATCGGCGGAAATGATGTGCAGAGGTCCCGGCTGACCTCCATGAAGCGTTCGTGATAGTTCGAGAAGACCACCGGTGGAGGATGCGCAGCCGAAAGAAACCGAAACGTCGTGTCGTAGGCGATCTCGCCATAAATCATCGTGACGAATTTGGACCTGCTGGACGAGTGGTAAAAGCGCGAGTTGAGATTCTCAAACAAACG
>DATFXZ010000582.1:0-7505 GCA_035315305.1 Terriglobia bacterium
ATTTGCCACGAATTCGAGATGGTGTGTGAGCGACTCCCTGCCGCCTTCGGCGGCTGGGGGTCGCTCACACGCCGTTTGTCCGACAATGAGCCGCGGGAGCAATCCCGCTACGCCGGACTCAGCTCAATCTTCTTCCCTGACACATCGATTGTCTTAATCGTGAATGAACGCACCTGGCCGCGACGGTATGGCTCAGAACTCGTACCCGCAGACTTGAGGCCGCCCTTCCAGGCGGCCGCTAATTGTTCCGCCACTGATCCGACGGATACAAAACCCGTCGCACCTGCCGGAATGTCTTCGACCACGCACACGCCTTCAACACTTTCACCCAATTCGACGATCACCTGACTTCCGCGCACATCCACGACGCGTCCGCTGACGCGGTCACCTACCTGAACTTGTTGCGCAAATTGATCGGCGGCCGTTGGCTCGAGTTGCTTCAAGCCGAGTCTCAAACGCTTACTTTCCGGATCAGCCGACAACACCATTGCGCGGACGACCTGCCCGACCTTTACTACCTCGCTTGGATGCTCGATGCGTTTCTCACTCGTGAATTCGGAAATGTGGACCATGCCGTCGATTCCTTCCTCCACCTCCACGAAGGCGCCGAACTTCGCAAGTCGTGTGACTTTCCCTTCAATAATTTTTCCGGCCGGGTAACGTTCCTTGATCGTGTCCCACGGATTTCCTAGAACCTGCTTCAGCCCAAGACTCAGACGCCCAGCCTCGCGATCGATTTTAAGTACCACAGCCTCGACGCGCTCGCTCTTTGTCAACACGTCGCTTGGACGCTGGATGCGCTTGGTCCACGACATCTCCGATATATGGATCAGCCCCTCCACGCCCGGCAAAACTTCGACAAAAGCGCCGAAATCCGTCAGCCTGCTAACTTCACCCGTAACGCGATCGCCCGGTTTCAGGGTCGCAGCGGCTTGTTCCCACGGATCCGCAGACATCTGCTTCAGACCCAGTGAAATCTTGCCGGTCTGTTTGTCGACTTTTAATACTTTGAGGTCCAGTACGTCTCCGACGCTTAACTCGGTCGACGGATCGGTCACGCGCGACCAGGAAATATCTCCAACATGCAGCAGGCCATCCACACCACCGACGTCGATAAACGCGCCGTAATCCGCGAGAGATCTCACCGTTCCGCGCACCACGGCACCTTCCTCCAAACTCTCTAGAGTGTTGCGCCGGATTTGTTTGGCCTCTTCCTCAAGCACCGCGCGACGATCGACGACAATATCTTCATCGTCAATATCCAGCTTGATAATGCGGCAACGGATATCCTGGCCCACTAGCTTTTCCATCTCTGCGGCATCGCGGACGCCGCTGCGCGAAGCGGGCAGGAAGGCGCGGGCTCCTACATCCACGGTGAGTCCGCCCTTGACCAGACTCGAGACCTTTCCAGCGATGATTTCGTTGTGTTGAAATGCGCGCATCAATTCGTCCCAGTCGCGGGGGCGTGGACCAGTCACGCGCGAAAGCGTGGCCATACCTTCCTTGTCGTAACCGGTGATTGCGACATCAATAATGTCGCCGCGCTTGACGCTTAAATTGCGGGCAGTATCAAGAAGATCCGCGGAAGGAATCACGCCCTCCGCTTTCGCGCCGTAGTCGATGAGGACGAAGTCTCCGGAAACTCCGACGACGGTACCGCGAAGAGACCGAGCAGCATTGCTCTTGCCTTTGCCCTTCCCTTTTCGTTTCGTTGTGGGCGCTGCATCGCTGCTCTTTTCAAACTCATGAAGAATGTCAGCGAACGAGGCGTCTTCACCTTGTTCGCGAGGATCGTTTGGCATGGTTTAGTACTATACCACCCGCGGTACCGAGGGGTCTGACCCCTATGCTAGAATCCGGATTGAAATCTGCAATCACCCATAGCCGATATCGCTAACCGGAGGTTTCGATGAAGCTTCTTGGATCCATAACGATCACACTTTGTCTACTGCTGGTGGCCGCTCCTTCGCTTGCACATCACTCATTCGCGGCGG
This sequence comes from Terriglobia bacterium, assembly GCA_035315305.1. GTDB lineage: Bacteria > Acidobacteriota > Terriglobia > 20CM-2-55-15 > 20CM-2-55-15 > 20CM-2-55-15. The sequence continues at coordinate 1,995 of DATFXZ010000582.1, forward strand.
AATTCGACGCCAACAACTGTAAGGAGTTTACCGGCACACTCACGAAAATCGATTGGCAGAACCCGCATGGGTATTTCTACCTGGACATCAAGGACGCTAATGGCAAAGCGGAATCCTGGTCTTTCCAGACGTACGCGCTGATCACGCTGAAAAGGGCCGGCATCGACAGACAGTTCTTTCTCGATAACGTCGGCAAAGAAGTATGGGTGAAAGGATGCCTCGCTAAGAACGGCAGGACGAATTATGCCGCTGCCGGACTATTCAAAGGCGCCGACGGAGTCCTGCGGCAAATGGGACAACTTCAAGATGAGCGTTAGGAGCCGTGAAATGAAAGCTCTTCGCTACGGAATCGCATACGCTGCAGTGCTCGCATTCGTGTACCTCGTTTCCGTTCCTGCGGACGCCCAAAATAAGGAGCCGGAGTACACGATCAAAATGATGGCTCCCGGCGGTCCTGCGCCGCGCCTGGTGGACGGCCATCCGGATCTCTCCGGGCTTTGGCTGCCAAATAGCGCAGGCCAAGGCGTGAGCGGTCGGTACGGTGTCGACCCTGCCGCACGGAGGCAGTTCGATCCCAAGGCGACACCCGAGGAACCACCTTCCTTTCAACCTTGGGCGTTGGCAAAAATCAAGTCCATGACGCCGACCGAACTCGAATTATCAAAGTCCTCCGTGAATTGCATGCCGCGCGGTGTTCCGGCGATCTGGCTGCAAAATCCGTACGGAACGATGCTCGTTCACAAGCCCGGTCTTCTAGTACAGCTGTTCGAGGTGTTGAATAACTTTCGCGTAATACCGACGGATGGACGTCCCCACGCAAAAAGTCCCGAGCCGTTGTTTCACGGCGACAGTGTTGGGCGTTGGGACGGCGATACTCTGGTGGTCGACGGGATCTCGTTCGACGAAAGAACTTACATCATGCCCAATGGGTGGTTTCATAGCGACGAATTGCATGTCGTCGAGCGTTATTCCCGTCCATCGATGAATTACCTGATCGTTCAAATCACGGTTGAAGATCCGAAAGTGTTGACCAAGCCCTGGACATCCGCCCCTCGCCGTTGGACGTTAGCTAACGACAACATCAATGAGTTCTATTGCACGAACAACCGCGAACTCGACGAACTTGAAAAACTCAAGGCGGTGGAGTCTCAAGGAAAGTAGCCGCGGATCGCGCGGATGATCCGGATGTGCCATCCGGTTCATCCGTCTACTCCGCAGCTAGTAGTACACGACGACACGAAATGCGCCGGAATTATCCTGCAAGTAATCATCATTCACGCCCAGGAAGAGCCTGCCCGAGCTACGCATTCGAAACGGGCTGCGATTGGCACCGATGTAGAAGTAATCTGTCGAAGTTCCGCCGATACGTCCGATAAGCGACGCGCCCGGACGGTTCGGTATTGGGCGATTTGGATTCGCAGGTGAGTTGATCTCACCCGCCGGCCCAGCGCTCCGATTTGGTCCCCACTTCACTTCCCCACCCGGCTCGAAATACACATCCTGACCGGATTGCACGTCGATGTTCGTATCTATCCATGGCATATTTGCAGGGACGAACACCTGCCGCTCGCGAAGACCGGATGGACGTCCGCGCTGCTGTTCTCCCTGCGGAGGATAGCGTGAGTTATCACGGTCATTGCGATCGAATTCAATGCCCAGGAGCTCACCCCGATCGAGGTTCAGCCTGCGGACACCGAATGGTTGCACTTCATCGAATTCCACAAGTCGATCTCTGACAGAAATCAACTGGCCCTGTATGCGACGCCCATCCCGCAACAAAAGTGTGTCTGCGTTCAGGTCTAACACCAGGAACAACACCGCAAAGGCCGATAGTCCATATCGACTCAAAGAGCGTTTCATGGCACCTCCGAATCTTCAATTAGATCAAGAAAGGAGAAATCCGTTTCCCTTAATTTGAGGGACACCCCGCTTAGCCGCCGGGCAAGTGTTTCAGTTGGGTCCCATAGAAGATTGCTGTACCGGTTTGGAATTGGACTTCGTACTCGTCAAACCCTTCGGGCAATTCGGGGTGAAGAATGATGCGGCTGATCGTGCCTACGCGCATGTAAGTAGGAACAAGAGGACCTGTCCGTTCAACACGATCTCCGACTTTGAAATTCGGCATAACGCTGCGAATGTTACTTCTAGACCAATTTGCAAAGAGTCCGTATTCGTCCTACCCGACAGCTTTGTTTCTATGTAGGACTATTACCGATTCTTTATGGCAGACGATTCGTGATTCAGTTAGGATTTATTTCGACATTGAGGTCGCTTGATTCTGTATTTCCAAAAGCCTCCTCCATTGAACGCAGGAAGGTGAAGAGAAATACGTTTCCTTATTTTTTGGGAGACCGTTCAGTGAAAAGCCAACGCAACGCGGATTTCAAACTGTACGTCCAGCAAATTGCCAAACAAGCTGATCGTCGCAAACACAATATCAAGCAGGCGTCGGCTGCTCGCCGGTATGCGAAGACGATAGGCGGATCGATTCTTTACCTGTTGGTTGCGGCGCTCTTGCTGGTAGGCCTGCTGAAACTTGTGGGGCGCGTGACGTAAATTGGCCGTCACACGTTAAGCGATCTCTTGCTGACGGGCCCCATTCGCGACAAATCGAGGTCTCCCGATTCCGGTATTGACGCCTGGGGAGTGGTGTGCCAGGAAATCCGGACTCGGAAAGTCCAACCTGCATCGCCTGCCGGACCCTCTCTTCAAACTCCAGGGTACGGACAGGTCAATATCCACTCGCATATCCGACCAATAATACGGCAGGCCGTAAGACACTCGAGCGCCGAGGACGGCGATGATTCTCGCTGCATCCAAGGAAAAAACCAAATGCCCGGACCATCGGGTCCGACAGCGTACGTCCGAAGGTTCATCTCCGGAAAGGTGAGTCCAAGTGCGTGTGGAAATAGCGGCGGACGAAGGCCCGTCAGCAGAAAGGGAGTAAGGCTAATCCACGCCTTACCTTGCCGATTTTAAAAAATCGGTGCCCTTCTGAATGCTTTGTGGGATTTTTCCGACAATCGAGCGTGCCGGTACCACCCGAGAACGCATTTTCTGCCAACGTGAAAACGGCGGCGGAAAGAATTCCCTAGGCAGTCTGCCGTAATCCACATATCCTCAAGGTGAATCTCCGTAAAACACACGATCCTGCCTTTGGTAAGTACGTTGCACTTCAATCGCGTCATTCCGTGCGAACAGGGGGCGGCAAAAACCAATGCGAAAGCGAATTCTCATCACAGGCGGCGCCGGTTTCATTGGATCACCCTTCGCCTCACGGGTCGCGGGACAGGTTGCACATGACGGCGTTGAGCAGGCTGCCGCTGAACTGCGGTCTGAGGGTTAACCGTATGAGCACCATCCTCATCACGGGCGGCTCAGGTTTCATCGGAACCAATCTCGCATATCGATTACTTTCATCGGGGCATACCGTTTGTATCTTCGATAATCTTTCGCGGCAACACGTGGACCGGAATCTGTCATGGCTCATGAGCGTGAGGCGCGAACGACTTCAGGCTGAGATTGCAGACATTCGCGATCGTCCGGCCCTACGGCGCGTTGTCCAACGTGCCGATCACGTTTTTCATCTGGCTGCTCAGGTGGCGGTGACAGCGAGCGTCGATGATCCGAAAACGGATTTCGATATCAATGTCGGAGGAACGATGAACCTGCTGGAGGAGATACGTTCGGCCCCGCGTCCTCCGAGCTTGATCTATACCTCTACAAGTAAGGTGTACGGGGCACTCCACAACTTTATTGTTCGAAGAGAAGGCAGGCGCTACGTTCGGACCGACGGCTATCGCGCCGGCATCGACGAAAGTGCAAATCTGAATTTCCACAGCCCATATGGGTGCTCGAAGGGCGCGGCAGAACAGTATGTCCTCGATTACTCGCGAACGTACGGCATCCGGACCGTCGTCTTCCGGATGAGTTGCATATATGGGCCGCACCAGTCCGGGAACGAAGATCAGGGATGGGTCGCGCATATTATGTCACGCGCGATCGCAGGAAAACCCGTCACGATTTGCGGCGACGGCTGCCAGGTGCGAGACATCCTCTTTGTGGAAGATCTGATCGATGCAATGCTACTGGCACGCCAGCGAATTGGAGACATTGCCGGTGAAGCATTTAATATCGGCGGCGGTACCGAAAATACCATCAGCATTCTCGAATTTATCGATATGCTTGGCGAGTTCAACGCTCGCCCACACGTCAGCTTCGCCGGCTGGCGCATCGGAGATCCGAAATATTACGTCTCCAACATCCACAAATTTAAAACGGTTACGGGTTGGACTCCTCGAATGAGCGTTCGCGACGGTATCAGAGTTCTATATGAATGGCTGATGGAAGCTCACGTCGCGCCGGAGCTTCTAGTGAGACAAGCATCGTGAGAGTCGCTCTGATCACACCGTTGCCATTAGCAGAATTGGAGAATGTGCGTCCTGGGTCAGTTTGAGACATGATGAAAAAAATACTCATGACCGCGGATACGGTGGGCGGCGTCTGGACCTACGCTCTTGAATTGTGCCGCGCGCTGAGCTCGCACGATATCCAAGTGGCCCTTGCGACGATGGGCCAGCCGCTCTCCACCGTCCAGCAGCAGGAAGCCAGAGCGCTAAGCAACGTAAAAATATTCGAGAGTGGTTTTCGCCTCGAGTGGATGGACGGGCCGTGGGAAGAAACCGCAAGAGCGGGCGATTGGCTGCTGAAAGTCCGAGACAGCTTTCAACCCGAGCTTGTTCATCTCAACGGTTACGTGCATGGCACTCTTCCCTGGAACCTGCCGTTATTAATCGTCGGCCATTCCTGTGTTTTCTCATGGTGGGAGTCGGTGCACGGTGATCTACCTCCAGCCCATTGGAATCGGTATCGAGTCGAGGTGACCCGTGGATTGCAGGCAGCCACGCGCGTCGTGGCGCCGACGAATACCATGATGGACAGTCTTAACCGACTCTACGGGCCGTTGCCATCGACTGGCGTGATTCCAAATGGGCGAGACCCGGATCATTTCCGCGTCGGTAAAAAGCTGCCGATGATTCTATCGGCCGGCCGGCTTTGGGATCCTGCGAAGAATGTCGAAGCGTTAATCGAGATCGCTGATCGATTACCTTGGCCGATCTACCTGGCAGGCGAAAATCGTTTTGAGGGCCGCGGCACAGACGTTTCATTAAAGAACGGTATGCCAGCGCGTTGTCCCACTTATTTAGGTCATCTCCCTTTCAAAGAGCTTGCCGATCGGATGGCGCAAGCATCGATATTCGTCATGCCGGCGCGATATGAACCTTTCGGCTTCACCGTCCTGGAGGCAGCGTTTTCCGGATGTGCGCTGGTTCTGGGCGACATCCCCAGCCTGCGTGAGAACTGGGATGGGGCTGCGATTTTCGTCAATGCCGGCGATCGGACTCAAATCCAGAAGGTTCTCGAGGAATTGATAAGAGATTCTCAACACTTGCTCGATCTTGGACAGTGCGCGAGAGACCGCGCTGCACAATTCACCGCCGATCGCATGGC
>DATFXZ010000583.1:0-10551 GCA_035315305.1 Terriglobia bacterium
TTCCATTCCCAGTGCGTCGAGTCCATATATGCGCACACTCCCGGCTGGTACATCGTGTTTCCGAGCAATGCCGAAGATGCGAAGGGCTTGATCAAAACTGCTGCTCGATGCGACGATCCCGTTTTGTTCCTCGAGCACAAACGGCTATATCGTCATATTTCGGCCAAATCCAGAGAACCCAACGCGGACTATCTAATCCCTTTCGGTAAAGGAAAGGTCAAGCGAGAAGGAAATGCAGCGACCATCGTGACGTGGGCAGCAACTGTTTACACGGCGTTGGAGATCGCCGATGAGTTCGATCTGGAAGTCATCGACCTGAGAACAATTATTCCGATGGACGAGGAACTGGTTTTCAACAGCGTGAAAAAGACTAACCGTGTTCTCGTGCTGCACGAAGATTCAGTGACCATTGGATGGGGCGCGGAAGTTGTGGCGCGGATCGCGGCAAATTGCTTTGATTATCTCGATGCGCCGATCCTTCGAGTCGGTGCAAAGGACTCCTTCGTTGCCTCGGCGGTTTCGTTAGAGGAAGAGGTCTTGCCCTCAGTCGAAGACCTGCGCGCCGAAATAACGAAATTACTCAAATATTAAAGTTGCGTATTAACCACAAAGGCACAAAGGCACAAAGAAACATGGCGTTTCTGTGTGCCTTTGTGTCTTTGTGGTTACTCCCGCTAGCGACACAGTACGGCTACCGTGTTGTGAAGACGTACCCGCACGATCGGACCGCTTTTACCCAAGGTCTCGAATACCGAGACGGTTTCTTATACGAAGGCACAGGCATGTTCGGTCGATCGTCGGTGCGGAAGATTGACCTCGACAGCGGCCGGATTATTCAGAGATACGATCTTCCGCAGCCGTTCTTCGGTGAGGGTATCACTGTCCTGAATCAGCAAATTCTGGAGTTGACCTGGCAATCGCAGACCGGATTCGTTTATGACAAATCCAGCTTTCAGGTGCTGCGCAGCTTCGACTATCCCGGCGAAGGCTGGGGCCTCACCAACGACGGCAAACAAATTTACATGAGCGATGGTTCCGCCAATATCCGCGTGTGGGATAGCGCCACGCTGAAAGAAATCCGACGGATTACCGTGAAGGATGGCGCCACTCCTGTAACACAACTGAACGAATTGGAGTGGGTACGAGGCGAGATCTACGCGAACGTCTGGCAGACGGATCGCATCGCTCGCATTTCGCCGGTTGATGGAAGAGTTCTGGGCTGGATCGATCTCACCGGCATTCTTCCAAAATCCGAACGGCCCGATCCCGACGCCGTTCTCAACGGTATTGCTTACGATGCTGCCGGTGACCGTCTGTTTGTGACGGGAAAACTCTGGCCAAAAATCTTCGAAATCAAATTGGTTCCGAAAAGGTAATTCCGGAACGGTTGCGTAATTACCTAAATTCGTCACAGCTTTTTTCAATTTAGGTAATTACGCAACCGTTCCGGAATTACCTTCCGAATTAACCGGCGTTCATTTCGGCGGTCGCAGTTTCAGTCTTCAGCCAACCATCAAACAGATTGATGAGCTTGTTGCCGTACGACGCGTTCAATTCCGAGTGGGTCACCTGCACGATCGTGGTCCCTTCCTCGTTCAGTTTCTTGAAGAGTTCCATGATCTCTTTACCCTGAGAGGAGTGCAGATTGCCTGTCGGTTCATCCGCCAGTATGAGCCGAGGATTTGCGATCACGGCGCGGGCCACAGCGACCAGTTGCTGTTGTCCGCCGGAAAGCTGATTCGGATAGAGATCCTTCTTGCCCACTATCTGGAAGCGGTCGAGCGTATCCCCGACGATCGACTGTCGCTCGCTACGCTTGATGTTCCGATAAGAGAGAGGAATGTCGAGGTTTTCATAAACCGTGAGGTTATCCAGCAGGTGATATTGCTGGAACACGAAACCGATGTACCGCTTGTTCAATTCGACTCGATCCCGGGGCTTCATCTTGTGAACCGGATCGGAGAGGAAATAGAACTCGCCCTGCCAATTGCTGTCCAGCATTCCCAAAATCGCAAGCAGAGTGGACTTTCCAGCTCCGGAAGGGCCCATGATGGTTACAAAGTCACCCTGCTTGATGTCCAGACTGATACGGCGAAGGACAAACGTCTTTCCCGCGCCCGTCTCGTAAAACTTTTCGACGTTTCTTAGTTCAATCATTACTTCACACTTTGTTCTTCAAGAAATGCTTCATCGACGACTTTGCCGTCGAACAAATGGACCGTACGTTCCGCGTAACGAGCATACCGCGGATCGTGCGTGACCATGCAGATCGTAGCACCTTCACGGTGCAGTTCGCGAAGGAGATCCATGACGGCTTCTCCGTTTCGCGAATCCAGATTTCCCGTAGGTTCATCTGCCAGCAGAATAGCCGGCTGGCCGCACAACGCTCTGGCCACCGCGACGCGCTGCTGCTGGCCGCCCGAAAGCTGCGAGGGATAATGTTTCATCCGGTGAGCCATGCCGACTTTTTCAAGTGCTTCTTGAACTCGCTTCTTGCGTTCAGAAGACGGCATTCCACGATACGTCAGCGGAAGCTCGACGTTTTCATAGACGGTCAGGTCGCCGATCAAATTGAACGCCTGAAAGATGAATCCGATCTCGCGGTTGCGGACGCGGGCCCGCTCGCTCATCGACAAGTCCTGAACGGGTTTGCCGTTGAGCGTATATCCTCCTTCGCTTGGAGTGTCCAGAAGTCCCAGTATCGAGAGCAGGGTCGACTTTCCGCACCCCGACGGACCTGAAATCGAAATGTATTCACCTCGCCTGATTTCCAGATCAATCCCAGCCAATGCGTGCGTTTCCACTTCATCGGTAAGAAAGACCTTCTTTACTGTTTCAAGATGGATAACTGAGTCGTTCATTCTGCCCCTCTCTGCTGTAGCGGCGGTCCTGTGACCGCCGTGCGACGCTCATGGAGCGCCGCTACAGTTACTTAATTGAGTCTCACGCGATCGTACGAATCCCACGTTGACATATCCGACAAGATCACTTGTTCGCTTTCCCGCAAACCTTCCAAAATTTCTATCTGATTCACAGAGCTTCGGCCGAGCTTCACCTGCACCCGATTCGCCTCGCCATTCGGCACCAACTTAAATATTCCGACGGTACTCTCGGCCTGCCCGTAGGCCGGGCGGCCTACATACAAGACATTCGCGAGCCGTTCGATGTCGATGGTCCCATCCACGCTCAAATCCGGCCGGCAACGCCCGATCGGACATTCGCCGTTCAGTTGAACGTCGACTTTCACGGTTCCATTGACAGCAGCGGGGTCGATCCGGATGACCTGTCCTGGAATAATTCCGTTTCGAGTATCGATTGAAGCAGCCTGACCGGGTATGACGTCCTTTACCTGGGTCTCCGCAATCTGCAATTCCGCCTTCAACCGGCCCGGCTCGGCTACCTTGGCGAGGATGGTGCCGGGAGCCACGCGCATTCCCGCTTCAACCGGGACCTGTTGCACGACACCCGGAACGCCCGCCCGGACATTCAATTCTTCCAGTTGTTTTCGCCGCAATTCGTAAACGACACGGAGCTGATCCACCTTAGCCTGCTGCGCGCCGATGCGAGCCTCAACAGACTTGGCCAGACCGTCGATCTTCTTCTTTTCTGTCTCAATCTTTGACGCCAATTCTTGAGCCGTTACTTGAGATTTTCTAAGAATGACATCTGCGATGAGGCCGTCTTTGGCCAGCTCCAAATTCGCTTCATAGTCGAGCTTGGCTTTGTTGTATTCGGCCTCCGTATTCACTTCCGTCGCCTCTTGATTGAGAAGGTCGTTCTGCAGGGTCGCGCGGAGGCTTGCCAAATCTGCTTCAGCGCCCTTTAACTGCAGTTCGGCGTCGGTGGAGCGCTGGCGCACATCGGGATTGCTCATGATGAGGAGAATCGTATCGGGTTTGACAACATCGCCGGCCCGGACCCGTCTTTCCTCGATGACGCCGTCACTAGTGGCGGGAATCCAGCGGACGTCTTCAGGCACCAGCGTACCGATGCCGCGCACCTGACGCAGCATTTCGCCGCGTTTAACGGTATCGATCCAAACAGTCGCCCGATCGACCGACGGCGCCGCCGGCCTCATTCTCGATAGACCGAGCGTTACGCCGGCGGCAGCGATCAACACCAACACTGCCGCGAGCATCCGCTTGATCTTCTTGTTACGCGCGACCGACTGTGGCCGTGCTACGTCCATAACTGCCTCCGAAATTCGGTCATTCTACACCCCTCAAGGCGTGCCGGCTGGCCTTGAGGCTGCGCGCTATCGCGCTCGCGCTCCCGCGGACTGCGGTGACGATGACGCTCCCGCAGTCCCTTCTATAACTTGCAACTGCTTATCAATCTCGACATTGTTCTTCCGCAGCGTTCGTCCTACGGCTCGGTCATAATCCACCAACGCTTTTGCGTAGTTGACCACAGCTTGATTCTGGCTCGTCTGGGCTGCGGTAAGGTTTTGCTGCTCTTGTAGCACAAAACGAAGCTGAGATGTTCCGAGCTGAAACTTCTTCTGCTCGGCGTCCAATTGCATGCTCGCCAATTCGAGCGATCTCTCTGCTGCTTTAATTCGCGCGCGATTCATCTCCACCTGACTGTTCGCATTGCGAACCTCGAGGGCGATCTGCTGAACGAGCCTGTTTCGTTTGGCCAAAAGCACTTGTTTATCCGTCAGGGCTTTCGAATAGTCGGCCTGGACAGATTTATTACTGAGCGGGATCGACAAACTGAATCCAACTGAATAGCCCGTATAGTTATAGCCAAATAAGGTACCGAAGGCGTCCCCCAATCCACCACGATTGACGGATACGACCTCTTCGCCGCCTAATTCCGAACGGATGGTTTGAACTCCTCCGATGCCGTTCTGTACGTAACCGGCCGAAACGTTGAGCGAAGGCAACAACTGGTTCTTGTTGTACTTGAGTTCGAGCTCGCTATTTTGAAGCTGCATGTCGATGGTTCGGAGTTCCGGTCTGCTTTCCAGCGCATATTTGATCGCCTCTTCCAGAGGCATGACGTCTTCGGTCCGCGGCTTCGGTGCTGCGTCGATCGGGCTGAGCTGCGCCAGAATCAGTGCGGGATCCGGAAGGTTCGTCATCAGTCGCTTCACGCGATCCTGCATTTGATCGGCAACGTAGGATGTCGTGACCATTTGCTCCTCGCGCTGCGCCACAGCGGCTTCGGCTTGCACAACATCGATGGGCGCCATCGTCCCGATCTGGACTTGCCGCTTATTGTCAGCCAATGTTTTTTCAGCGAAATCAAGTGATTGCTTGCGCACTCTAATGTCATCCCGCTGGTAAACCAGATCCCAGTAAAGGTTTTCGGCTCCAGTGACGAGATCGATCATCTGCGTTTCGAAGTCAATGGCTGAAATGTTTCGATTGTTGCGAGCGATATGAATCGCTGTGTCATTGATGCTGCGGCCGTAATTGCGCAAGAGCGGTTGCGTGATCTGGTACGTCAGCGTCCCGGAATATGCAGGATTGAATGTGTTGAACAGGTTATTGTCGGATCTTCGGTTCAAAAAGAAATCCACATCCACTCTCGTGCCCGTGTGAAGCGTTTGGCCGTAGCCAATTGAATACCGGTGATAGAGCTGCTGAAGGGAAGTGACCCCTGTGCCTGCTGTCAGCTGCGACACAACCGGCTGCGTATTTCTTCCAACGGTAGCGCTGATCTCGAGCGTCGGTTCGAATGGACGGAAGAACGTATCAATAAGATATCCGCTTGATAACGGTGAGAAACGATTGACCGTGACGTCGAGATTGCTTTGGAGCATCAAACGAATGACGTCGCTTACGGAAACTGGTAACACACCTTCCTTCACCATGAGCCGCCAGGGCCCATCTGAAACCGGCGGTGTGACTCTGGAGGCAGGATCTATTGCAGGAGACCGGTATCGATGCAAGAACTGAGTAACCCAGTTGGATTGGGCGGACGCGGTGGTCGAGAAGAGCGTGATCAACAAAACCAAAGTTAATAGCGATTTATTTTTAATCAAGATCCTACTCCTGCCGTAGAGCTTTCTGCGGATCAATTCGCGCGGCGTTGCGAGCCGGTATCCCTGCAGCCAACAGGGTGGTCCCCAGCAGTGCCACGATGAGGACGCCCAACAACGGGGGATTCAGGCTCATGACCAGCGTACCCAGAAACCCGCGGCTCAACATTCGACTGGCTGCAAGGTTCAACGCGGTTCCGATGCATACACCAGTCACGGCCATAACTGCGGAGTTCTTCAGCACCATTGCCAAGACTTGCCGACGCGCGGCGCCGAGCGCTACGCGAATACCGATTTCTCGAGTCCTGCGCGCGACCTGGTAGCTGACGACGGCATACAGGCCAATCAAAGCGAGCACCAATCCCATCGCGCCCAGCAAAGCCACAATTCCGGTAAACAGATGCGCGATCTTTACCGAACGCTGGTCGAAGAGATCCTCCATTGTACGAACGGAGAAGATTGGCATGTTCCGGTCGATAGAGCGCACCATGTCCCGCAGCGGCGCTGACATCGCGTCAGGCGCCCCGTACGTCTCCGCGATTAGCGTCATTCGCCGCTGCGGGTATTGGCTCGACGGCAGGTACATGGACTCGATCGGCGGTTCAAAAACCGAGAAGTATCGGCCGGTCACCGTCATTCCGACAACCTCGACCCACGGTCCATCGGGACGGATTCGCAACCGCTTGCCAACCGGATTTCCATTAAAAAAGTGCCGTGCGAATTGTTCATTGACCACCGCCACAAGCGGCGAATCGGATCGATCTGTGGGCAAGAATCCGCGCCCAGCTGTGATCGGAACACCGAATGTCTCGAAATAAGAGTCGCTCACGTAGTCGCAAAAAATGCGCGCGCTCTCCTGGCCCGCGGGGAATTGATATTGTTCAGGGATTACGGCTTCCGCTGCGCCACCACTTGTCATTGGAAGCCGAGCGCTCAGTGCAGCGGACTTCACGCCGGACAAATCGCGCGCCCGCTGGATCAGCGTGCGATAGAACTGTTCGGCCTGCTGCGGCGTGTACCCAACCTCTGTCGGGGCGAACCTCATTGTGATGCGATGATCAATCCGGAAACCGTGTTGGCCATAGAGCCTCGCTTCCAGGCCACGATAGAGCTGGGCAGCGGCAAGAACTAAAAGTACTGAGCCTGTGATCTGAACGACTACCAACGCACGTCGGCCAAGCAGCCGCTTTCGTGTCGGGTCCGATTCTCCAGCTTTCAACGCATGTGCGAGATCGCTTCGGGTTGTTTGAAGTGCTGGCACAAGCCCGAAAAGAATTGCGCTCAAGATGGATGCAGTTAGAGTAAATGCCAGAACTCGATAGTCCAGCCTGATGCTGAATTGAATCGGCAGATCACCTGGAACTTGAATCCCCGAGAATACGGCTACCGCGTATTCGGTAAGAATGAGACCGAGCGCCCCTCCGGCTAAAGCAATCACCAGACTTTCGACCATGAGTTGACGGACAATTCTTCGTCGGTTTGCGCCGATCGCGAGTCGCACTGCTATCTCACGCCCGCGGGCTCGTCCTCGATTCAACATCAAGTTGGCGACATTCGCACAAGCGATCAACAGCACAATGCCCACGAGAGTGAATAGAAAGCCAATCGTTTCTGCTTCGCCGGGATCCAGCTCCATGCGGAATTGGTTTTCGGTCCGGACGATTGCACCGATCGCGTGGTTCGTGGCCGGATTGGATTCTTCGAGAGACTTGGCAGTCGCAGCGATCTCCGCGTCGGCGACTTGAACGGAGACATCGCCGGCCAGGCGTCCCTTGACGAAAAATTCCCTCCTGCTTCTGTTCGTCAGCAGATCCTGATTTGCACCCGATAACTTCGGACCCATCGCAATGGGAATATAGAAAGCAGGTCGGAAGAGATGATCGATTCCACTGAAGGACTCCGGCAAAACTGCTATAACGAGGAAATCTAAATCGTTGAGCCGAATCTGACGGCCAACGACGGACCGATCGCCTCCGAATTCGCTTTTCCACAAATCGTAAGAAAGCACCACGACCGCATCTCTTCCTGGAACCTGGTCCTCCTCGGGCCGGAAAGCACGGCCAAGATGCGGCTCGATACGAAGGACTTGAAAGAAATTTCCGCTCACGAGATATCCCGTCTTTAGCTGGGGTTGCATCTCCACATTGCTGGCCAAACCCGCTGGAACGAGGTCGTAAGCCAGCAGACCGTCAAATGACCGGCTCTTATCGCGGAGATCTACGAAGTCCGGATATGACAAGTTCCCGAAATTGCCGCTCGGCATACGAGAGCGAACGCTCACAATTCTTGACGCGTCCGGAACCGGCATGGGCCGCAAAAGGAGTCCGTCAGCCATGCTGAAGATGGCGGAGTTCGCGCCGATTGCCAGTGCAATTGAAATGATTGCGGTCGCTGCGAATCCGGGATTCTGCCGCAGCGTACGAAAGGCATAGCGGATATCTTTCAGCATGCGCCTGCATATGGCACACCGTCCGCCATTTGTGAACCGCTTCTTTATCAATGAGCTAGTTGCAACGTCGCTGTCTGCATTGTCCGGTTATGGGACGATTGTTTGCGCAAGCGAACAACTGTAGGGGTGGTCTGTGAACGCCCGGATATTGCAACTTGCTGAATCGTTGGCGGTCAAAGACCGCCGTTACAGTTGGAACCCAAAACGCTCTGGGCTGGCGCATGGAATCGCCGCGAATTTTGATAGCTGATGATCAACCGCACGTTCTGGATGCGCTACAACTTCTGCTGAAGAACGAAGGTTTTGTTCCGGAAACGGCCAGCTCGCCAGCGGCGGTCGTGGAAGCGGTCCAAAAACGTAATTTCGACGTTCTCCTTCTCGACTTGAATTACGCGCGAGATACAACATCCGGTGACGAAGGACTGGAGCTCTTGTCTCGAGTCCGAGAACTCGACGGCTCCCTGCCCGTCGTTTTGATGACTGCCTGGGCAAGTGTCGAGCTTGCCGTTGAGGCCATGCAAAGCGGCGGTCGCGACTTCGTACAAAAGCCTTGGGACAATGAAAAGCTTCTCAGCTCGCTCCGCCGCCATATTGAAGACGGTCGCCGTCTGCGGAAGGGATTGCGCGAAAAGAAGAGAGAAATCGAGGAGGCCCACGAGATTCAACGTCGATGGCTTCCAGCTGAACTGCCGAATCTTGCAGACTGCGATGTCCAGGCCTTCTGGAAACCTGCAAAGGAAATCGGCGGCGATTATGTTGATGCGATACGCCTGAATGGCTCCGCTGCCGCCTTCTGCATCGCGGATGTCGCGGGCAAAGGATTGCCGGCGGCTTTACTGATGTCCAATATGCAGGCCAGTGTCCGCGGACTTGCCCACCGAACTTCAACCGCTGACGAGATGTGCCGTCAACTCAACCGGGTTGCCCTCGAAAGTACGAGAGCCGACCGGTTCACGACATTGTTTTATGCGATTCTCGATTCGTCGCGCCGATCGTTGCGTTATTGCAACGCAGGCCACGTGCCGCCGATTCTCGTGCGTCGGGATGGCACTGTTGCGCGATTGTCCGAAGGCGGTATGGTGCTCGGTGTATTTTCAGACGCCGAGTACGATGAATCCGAAATCGCCGTTGCGCCGGGTGACCGCATGATTTTGATCACGGACGGAATCTCGGAAGCAACCAACGGGGAAGGCGAGGACTTCGGTGAAGAGCGCCTCATCCAGCTGTTGCTGCAATATCGCAACGCGCCCGCAGCCGAACTTCAGCAGGCGGTATTACAGGCCGTTGCTTCGTTCGCTGGAGAGACTCTACAGGATGACGCAACGTTGATGATTATCTCCGTGCGATGAGAATGGTGCGCTATTCCGAAGCGCCGCTCTGCAGCCTCTTGAGCAGCTGAATCTGTCCGGCATGATATAGATCGTGCGCCGCGATACCGCGGATAAGATGCCCTTTGGTATAACGGCCATCGCCGAGCCGCTGTGTCAGCGCTGTTTCCGGAACCGCAATGACGACATCTCGCAAACGTTCGTGTTCTTGCACGAGCAGCGCGACATCTTCCTTCCATTTCCGGTCATCCGATGGTCGGACGAACCAGTTGGAGCCTTTTACCGCGAATCGCTCTCGCTGACCCGTCAGGCGTCGCCGGGCAATGTATTTCCAATAAGCGGCGTGGATCGCAAGTTCCCAGATATTGTGCCGCTTTTTGGCGGGTCTCCACGCAGCTTGCGTATCCGTCAGTCCCCGCAACGCGCCGAGCAGCGACGGACCATGCCACGACGGACCGAAGAACGCTTCATCAAGTAACTCGATCATTTAACCTCCCTCCGCACGCTTTCAGAACATCGCTATAGGATTGACAGGAGAACCGGTTCCGCGAGGGATCCGCAGCGGGGCGATGGTCAGCATGAATTCCCACCGGTTGCGCGACGCGGCCGCTTCGGCAACGGCATCGAAGTCAGCCCGGTCGAGTAGGTGAATGCCGAGAATGGTCAGCGCGAAATTGTGGACGGCCGAGGGCGGGAGGTCGCCCGGCGGATGAGGAGCATAATCGGGCGTTTCCCATCCGAGTATGGCGATATCGCGTTTCTTCAGCCAAGGGATGATGGAGTTG
>DATFXZ010000584.1:0-6599 GCA_035315305.1 Terriglobia bacterium
GCGCCGGTGTCCGCATCAAAGACAATGACGCGGTGATTGAAGTATCCATCTGCGACGAACAACTCATTCGTCTTCGGGTACACGAACAGGCCGGCCGGTCCTCCCAAGTTTGCGGTATCGTTGCTGCCCTGATTTTTTCCAGCATGACCGATCTGCATGAGGAGTTTCCCTTTGCTCGTGAACTTCAAGATCTGGTTGTCTTCTTTAGCGTTTCCGCTTAGCCAAACATTATCTTTGTAGTCGACGAGGATTCCGTGCTCGGAGGCAAACCACTCGTAGCCCTGACCCGCGCCGCCCCATGCCTGGACGAACTTCCCAGTCGTATCGAATTCCAATACCGGTGGCGCCGGAATGCAGCATTCCGCTTGCGGAGGATTGAGAGATGCCGCTTTCTCACCGTCGGGGATAGTCGCCGGCCGATGAAAGACCCAGATATTATCGTGAGAATCTACGGCTACTCCGCCAACCTGCCCGTTCACCCATTTGTTCGGCAACACTTGTGACCACAGCGGATCCGGCTCAAACAACGGCACCTGTGTCCGGCTCACCTGCGCTTTTGCATGCGGCCCGCTCTGCCCTGCAAGGATGATGAAGATGACGCTTGCGGCTCCGAGGAGTACCCACACCTTACCCCGCATAATCCATTTCCTTTCCGACCGACGCGCTTGAATTTAATTGCGAGGCATTCTATCAAAACTCAGGCATTCACTTGATGACGGATGCAGATGTCGAATCACTCGTTGCGCAACGCAACGAGTGGATCCACGGACGCGGCCTTTCTCGCTGGAATGTAACAAGCAAGAATGCCGATGAGAGCGAGGAACGCAGCGATCGCTGCAAACGTAACCGGATCGACGGCTTTCACGCCGAACAAGAGATCGGATAGCAGACGCGTCGCAGCGAGGGCGCCCACAGTGCCGGCAGCGATGCCAGCCAATATCAGTCGGAGGCCATCGGTGATGATGTGTCGCAGCACCGTCCGGCGGCTTGCACCGAGTGCCATTCGTACACCGATTTCGCGGACGCGCTGGTTCACCGCGTATGCGAGTACGCCATACAAGCCGGAGGCAGCGAGCAGTAGCGCGATTCCAGCGAAGACGGTCAGCAACGCGGCTGTGAAGCTTCGTTGTCCGATCGAGGCCGATATAACATCCTCGAGCGGCGTGATACTGCCGATTCCGATGTCCGCGTCCAACCGCCGAATCTCTTGACGAATCTGGTCCGCAATGGAGTCTGGTCCGGTTGCCAGCTGGACGACGACAGTCATTGCAGGGATCGGAACGTTGGGATAAGGCAGGTACATGCCCGCCGAGGTGTCTACGTCGAGCCGGTTTTCTTTGGAGTCAGCCACGAGGCCGACGACAGTTATCCACGGCTCATTCGGCCCATTTCGAATTCGCTTTCCGATCGGATCCTGCCCCGGCCAGAATCGTGCCGCCATACGTTGATTGATCACGATGACCTGGCTGCCTCCCTGGCTTTCACGCGAGTCAAAAGTGCGTCCGCGCATCAGCGGAATACCCATCACGTTGAAATAATCGGGCGTGATCGAGCGATAGGTGACGCTGGGGTTCTGTCCGGATTGCGGGGCCGGCAACCCCTCAACCTCGATGCTTAAACCTGAGTTCCCGGTCATTGGAAGTCGATGCGTTGCCGCAACATTCCGCACCCCAGGCAAACCGCGAATTTGCTCAATGATCGATGTGATGAACTGAACCCTGGCTTCAGTTTTCGCATACTTCGGACCATTCAGATTGATCCCGAATGTGTACCGGCCATCCGTCTGAAAGCCTGGATCGACGGCGTGCAGGTTCCACAGCGTCCGCAGCATCAACCCTGAAGAAATGACGACAACCATGGCGATTGTTATCTGTACAACCACGAGCAATCCGCCCGCGCGGCGATCGCGTCTCGCTGTCGTGCTCCCATGACTCGCAACCTTGAGACCCTCGCTCAGATCCAGTCGAGTACCACGCAAGGCAGGAACAATGCCGAAAAGCAGGCCGGTCGCGATCGACACGACAGCGGTGAATAACAACACCTGGGGAGAAATCGAGATGTCCGTCAGGCGAGGAATGTTCCCCGATGCCTGCGACTTGAGCACGTCAAGCGCGGCGACTGCTACTCCCATTCCCAGAAGTCCGCCTGCGAGGGACAGCACCAGACTTTCGATGAGTAATTGCCGCAACAATCGTCCCCGGCTTGCTCCGAGGCTTAATCGAAGCGAGATCTCCTTGCGCCGCGAGACGCTGCGCGCCAGCAGCAGGTTGGCAACGTTCGCGCTCGCGATCAGCAGAACCAGCCCGACCGTTCCCAACATCATCCATAGCGTCGGACCGACTGTACGCGTCACGGATCCATCCATTGAAAGGATGTTCACGCGCCATCCTTTCCTGGTCGCCGGATCGTTCTCTTCGAGCCTTTCCGCAATGCGGTTCAGTTCAGCGTGGGCCTGTTCGATCGTCGATGCGGGCTTCAGTCTTGCCAACACTCGAAGAAAATGAGAACCACGATCTGGCTTGGCAGAATCGAGCGCATACGGAATCCATAAGTCCGCACCCTCCATAGGCAGGCGAAAATCCGCTGGCATTACGCCGACTACGGTGTGCCGTTCGCCTTCAATGCGAACATCCTTGCCGATAATGCCGCGGTCTTCACTGAACTTTCGGCGCCACACGTCATGGCTGAGGAGGACCACTCGATCGGCTCCGGGGCGATCCTCATCCGGAGTGAACCAGCGGCCCAGCGACGGCGACACTCCCAGCACCGGCAACAGTCCCGCTGTGATCCTGGCGCCGGTGACGCGTTCAGGCGTGTCCTGGTTCGAAGAGTTCGAAAAGCTAAAGCCGTCTTCCCTGTATGCTCCGATCCCTGTGAAAACGGTGTTTTGTTTTTCCCATTCCACCAGGTTGCCGTGTGCGACGGAGAAAAAGGGCAGATTTGCAGCAGCATTGCTGTCCCAAACACGAACGAGTTGTTGCGGTTCAGCATACGGCAGCGGTTTCAAAAGAACGCCGTTCACGACCGAAAACACTGCCGTGTTGGCGCCGATGCCCAAGGCCAGTGCCGCAAGTGCGAAGACAACAAGCGAACTGCTCTTTGTCAAGGAACGAAACGCATATCGCACATCCTGGACAATGCTGAGCATGATTTCTCCTTTTTCTGCTTCGGCGTGAGCCGCGGCGAAATCGGGTGATGTGCGACGCCACCATCCCGGAGCCCGGATGGCCTCTCTCCAATACCACTGCCGGGCCTTCCGCAATCCCGCTCCTTCGGCTTGCCGCTGAAATTCTTCGTGCAGGTCGCCCATGAAGAACTCGCGTTCAGAAGCCGGCAGCACAATCGACAAGATCACCCGTGCCAATCGGGGAGGTGCGACATTCTGCTGATCCGCGTGTATGCGCTTCACGGCCGGCTGAATTCCTTGCCCAGTCCTTCCGTCATTCGCCGCAGACCATCCAGCGATTGGCGCAGGGCTCGTTTGCCAAGTGGGTTCAGTTCATACATTTTCTTTCGCCGCCCCCCGCGTTCCTGTGTCGGATCAGCAATCCAGCAGGACAGGAACTTTTTCTGCTCGAGCCGCCAAAGCGTTTTATAAACGGTGCCCAACGTAATGTTTCGACCCGTACCTTCTAATACAGCCTGCCGGATAGTGACTCCATATGCGTTGTCATCAAGGCGGGCCAGCGCCAGAAGAACCAATTGTTCAAGCTCGCCGAGATACAAATCCATGCGCGCAGTATCGGTGTATTTGTACGGCATAGTCAATCAAATATTCTGGACGCCCACGATTTTCCGGAGTGCGTTTCATTGCATGCTGAAAAAAAGCGTGGAAAAGAGACCCAAAATAGCCGCGGATCTTCCCTGATCCGCGGCATTGCGGTGTTTAGTTTGGGTTGAGTGTGATCTGCGCGAGCTCCGCATTCGGAATCGTGGCAGTAATTCGAAATCCTGCCGATGAACCATCCGCCCAGGTCAGGTCGAAACTCTGTCCTGGAGACGAGAGCACAGCACGACGGCGCACGAATCGGACGTCGCCGGGACAAACCGCACTGTTCGCTGTAAGCGTCGTATCCTCGAATATCTGCCAGACAACAATCGCCCCGGTTCCAAGCGGCCCATCGTAGTTTGGAACGGGACTTCCCGGATATCGATTTTCCACCAGAAAATACTCTCGCCCCACTCTGTCGGGATGGTAGAGCAGCAGAATCTGATAACGTTCTTCAACCGCCTGCAGAGCGAAGCTTCCCGGCGGGTTGTTACTCAGATCGACCGCGACGGGCTGCACCATTCCATTCTTCATCTTGTGAAATGCATCCAGGTGAGTGCTCTCCCAATGTTGGTCCATGATGCTGTAGAAGCCCGGCGAGACCTGCGCACAAACTCCATAAAGATCGAGCGCTCCGACAACGGCGTGTGAGGATTCATGTGCAGTCACGCCGACGTTCCAGAGATGATTTCCACCGATGCTGGAAAGATAGAGATCAAGGATACCGAAAGCCAGAGGAGTGGGATTTCCATCAACGGTCGTCTTCGTACCGCGCAATGTTCCGTAGGGCGAATTCTGCGGCCGTACGACAGCGACGAGCAACTCATCGGCAGTGAGAGCGTTGTTATGGTCGGTATCGTAATCGTGGTAATTGACGTCGGCGTCCGCCGCCTGCAACGCATCTATCCACATCTGCTCGAATGCACCAGTGTTCCAGTACCAATTGCCCCGCCGTTCCGGAGGAGCCAGATACCATGCCCCATCGGTACAGCCGGAATAGCGAGTGCTGACCAGAGAAACGGGCCCGCCCGCGTTCTCAGCAAACCAGTCGCGCAGATTGGGGCCTGAATTCAGCGGAGGAAAGATCCGTGCCGTCGTATCAAGTGCGGATAAGGCGGATTCGTTTGTTGCTGTCAGTTGCGGTGCCGCTTGTGATGCAAAGATAGTTCCGCCTTGAGTAAGGATCGGACCGCTATCGCCGAAAACGGCTTTGACCTCCGCGAAGCTGGGCCGCGTCTCTCCCGGGCGCATGGGATCAAAGCAGATCACGAGCACGCGGAACTTGCGCTGAAGCGGGGCCATCCCACCGAAGGGTTGAACAAAGTCGGAACCGGAGCGCCACTTCGATAATGCACGCACCGTTGTGTTGCGAATCTGTGCGCGAGTCGACGGGTCCGCCATGGCCTGGAATCGCAGACCATGAAGGCCCGAGTGCAGGTTCTTCAATATGAAAACATGCGACGTCGCCCGCCATTTCGGTCCGCCTTGAATGAGCGTCACGTCGCCCGGCGATGCAGGCTGGTTATCCACGAGCGCACGTAGAAAGATACGGCCCGGATCCGCCGTAACCTCTGCGGAAAGGGTGAACGCAGAACTGCTGAGATTATCAAGAGTGAAGAACGCGGTCCCTGCGAACGGTATGTCGACCCAGGTTTGTGTCGGGGTGAATAACGTCGCTGATGGGTTGATAGTCTGTTGCGACGAATTGTCGGCGGCTGAGACTACCATGGTGCGGTCCCCAATGCGGGAGGCACCGCCGACAGCTTCCCACTGCAATCTCACATTGTGGGTGCCCCCTCGGAGTTCTTGCGAGGTGAACGTGTATGATCGCGTGCCGCCTCTACCGCCATTGCCGCTTTCGGCGAAAACAACTTCGCCGATGCTTGCGTTATCCACGAGCGCGCGCACCCGCATCTGTCCGGAGTCGGCGCCTGCCTCGGCGCTGAACACGACTGCTAAAGTGCCCGAGCCTGTCGTGAGCGTTGTAGCCAGGCCCGGAATATCCTCGTAGAAGGCCGTCGTCTTTATTAAATCAGGACCGCTCGGAGCGGCAGCTACGGCTAACCTGTTCGGTCCGTTCGACGGCGATCCTGAGTGCACCGCCAGCGTGCGGTCGCGAATCGAGGCAGTAGATCCGGTGAACCACTGGATCTCTACGAGATGTTGCCCCACGTTCACATTCGGCTCAACAAATGTGAAGGAACGGACGCCGTCAAAGTTCTCGCTTCCAGCTTTAAAGGCCACATCTGAGGGCTGCGCTACATTGCCGTCGACCAACGCTCGGAACCACACGGTCCCACCAGGCTGATACATCTCGGCGCTGACTGTAATCTCGAGGTTATCGCCGGCCAGGGAAGCTACACCACTGCTGAGCCCCGGAATGGGAGTCCATACTCCGAGGCGTGCGTTCACTGGGGCAGCCTCTGGCGGAGCGAAAACACTCAAGCTTCCCGCTCCGTAATTCTGAGCCATAAGATTTCCGGCGCCGGCAATTAGAACGAGTACCCACAACAACCAAGAAGATCCACGGTGCTTTTCATTCATATACGTCTCCTCCGTCCCGCTCTATGGCAACTTGGAGACCGGCACCGAGCTGTCTAGCCCGTACGTGATTGCACGTTGCAGTTTCAACACTTGACTGGAGAATAGATGAAACGGGGCACGAGGGAACCCGTCGCATCGACCATCACTCGGATGATCAAACTAACTGAACGGATACGGTAGGCGTGAGTGTGAGCGATCTATTTCGGCAAATTGAAAAACCATGTGTAAGCACCTTCCCATAGACTGCCTTGACTTCATGGGCATAGAGTAGATGGCGATGAAAAGC
>DATFXZ010000585.1:0-3515 GCA_035315305.1 Terriglobia bacterium
AGCACGAACACACACATACCGAACCACATCAGACACATTGTCCGGTCCAGCCACGCAGGAGTTCTTGCTTCGGGTCTGGCTTTCGCATCATAGATGCGCGCGAAGCCGTATACCTGCATCATCCAGTGCCATTGGCCCCACAACAGTGCAAGCAGCAGCACAATGTGCAAGTTCAGATAAGCGAATGCTGCTGTCACTGTGAACAGAAACAACGGTGCGAGAATCAGACGAACTTGAAATCGCCGGAAGAGCGCGCGGTCGCCATACGCCCGCAAAATGCCGGGCAGATAATGCGCCGTTGCCAGCGCCAGCGCGAATGCAAGAAGGCCATTCATCCATCCACCGCGGCGCGCGGCCGCGAAGGCTCCGAGGACCAGGATCGGTGTGAACAGGATAAAGACCGTGTCCTGAACCGGGCTGAAAATCCAATAGCGGGCACCGATACGTTCAGCCGGCTCGATTTGCGTTTTGACGGTGGACATGGCGTTGCCTAACATACCAATAAACCCCTGCGAGTTGGGAAGGAAAGGTAGGCAAAGTGAAGGTAGTCGGGTTGTTGATGTCTGTCATTCTTGGAGCGGCTTTAGCCTTTTCGCAAGCACGCGAAACATATGCTGAGCTCCCGGGTGTGCGGCTTTGGTACAAGGACACCGGAGGCAGCGGCGCGGTTGTCGTATTCCTTCATTCCAATACAGGTAGCAGCCAAAATTGGGAACATCAGATACCGGCATTCACTGCAGCCGGTTACCGCGTCATCGCCTACGATCGTCGGGGTTGGGGCCGCTCGATGGCGCAACCGGGTGGTCAGCCGGGAACGGCAGCCGACGATCTTCACGCTTTGATGAAATCTCTAGGCATCGATCGATTTCATTTGTTGGGAACGGCGGGCGGAGGATTTGTCGCCTTCGATTACGCACTCTCATTTCCGGAGCAGCTTCGAAGTATCGTTGTCGCCAACACCATCGGTGGTATGCAGGACGAAGATTATCTGGAACTCGGGCGCAGATTACGGCCGCCGCAGTTTGATGCCATGCCGCCGGATTTGCGGGAATTGGGACCATCCTATCGCGCGGCCGACCCGGACGGTACGCGACATTGGATTGAGTTGGAGCGTATGAGCCGGCAGAGTGGCGCCCCGGCGCAGCCGCTTCGGAACCGAATGACCTTTTCAATGTTGGAGTCCATCAAGATGCCGGCGCTGCTGATTACAGGCGATGCCGATATGTATGCGCCGCCGCCGTTGCTGCGAATGTTCACGTCGCGCATCAAGAGTTCAGAGTCATTCATTATTCCTGAGGCCGGTCATTCTGGTTACTGGGAGAAGCCGGAGGTATTCAATCGCGTTGTGCTTGAATTCTTGAGGAAACATTAATGACGAAGACTTCGTCGACAGCAGCCTTCTTTGTGTCTTTGTGCCTTGGTGTCGTTGTCTTGAATGCGAAAGATCTGCCGATATCTATTGAACGCCAAGGTTACCTATTTGCTGGAGGGAAGTACTCGACGGTCAACGGGCAGCAAGTCATGAGCGGCCAGATCTACGCCGAGTATCAGATCCCAGCTAAACAAACCCATCGTTGGCCTCTTTTGATGATTCACGGACTCGGTCAGTCCGGAACGAACTTCACAGGAACGTCGGATGGTCGGGAAGGTTGGGCTCAGTACTTCCTGCGGCAAGGGTACGCGGTTTACGTCATCGACCAGCCGGGCAGGGGACGGGCGGCGTATCAATCTGAGGCATATGGTCCATTGACTCCGCCGGACATCGAGAACGTCCAACGCCGCTTCGTCGCGCCCGAGCGTTACGAGCTTTGGCCTCAGGCTCGGCTGCACACGCAATGGCCGGGGAAAGGGGCGCCCGGTGATCCGATATTTGATCAATTCTATGCCTCGCAATTGCCTTCGATTTCGGCCGCCAATGCAACGATCTTCAACCGCGACGCAATCGTCGCTTTGCTGGAGAAAATCGGACCCGCAATCGTCATGACCCATTCGCAGTCGGGAGGCTTCGGATGGCCCGTGGCGGATATGCGTCCGGATCTGGTGAAGGCGATCATTGCGGTCGAACCTAGCGGTCCGCCCTTTTACGATATCGAAAATATCGGGGCGCCGGATTGGTTCCGGGATGCGCCGACAAGCTATCGCGTTTGGGGACCGACGGCCGCCCCTCTGACCTACGCACCCCCTGCGGCAAACCCATCCGATCTGACGATTGTTCGGGAAGAGCGCGCAGACGCTCCAAATGTCGTCCGATGCTGGCTGCAGAAATCACCGGCGCGACAGCTACCTAACTTGCAGAAAATGCCGATCTTAATCATGACAGCCGAGGCATCGTATCATGCGACCTACGACCATTGTACGGTCAAGTTTCTCGAGCAGGCCGGCGTTCATCCCACGTGGCTCAAGCTGGGCGAATCCGGCATCCACGGTAATGGTCACATGCTAATGCTCGAGCAAAACAGTAGGGAAATTGTAGAGGTCATCGCGCGCTGGCTGGCGAAAGCCATCCGTTAAGGATTTCCTAATCCAAAACTCTTGTGATACGTTCTTTGCCGTCCAGTAGGGACGCGAGGGCAGTAGGGACGCGGGGGCACGTCCCTCACGGAGGAAAACCGCGTGAGCCGAAATCTCCAGACCTTCCTAGATCGATTTGTTGCCACTCTTTTGTGTCTCGTGTTCATCGCGCAGTTTGCAGTGGCGCAGTCCGCGATAGGTTTGCGACTTCAGATTGTACAAGGTGACAGAATTGAGAATGTCATCGGCCGTAACGCTAAAATGCCGATTACTGTTCGCGTTACGGATCGCAATAACCGTCCAGTTAACGGAGCAACGGTAGTACTGACAGCGCCCGATAAAGGTGCCAGCGGCGATTTTGACGGTCAAAACAGCTTCCGCGTTATGACGAACGAGGACGGATTGGCTGTCGTGCGGAACTACCGGCCAAACAGCATCGAAGGCAGATATCCGATCCTGGTCCAGGCGGAGTACCTGGGCGAGTTGGCGACTGGGATCCTGGTTCAAACGAATGCTGTTGCCAAAAAGTCGCATGGCAAAATGATTGCTATCGCAGCTGCCGCAGGAGGCGCGGTCGGCATAGCAATGGCGGCCCGAGGTGGCGGCGGATCGAATCCGACGACGCCCGCTACCCTTCCAACGATCAGCTTCGGAGGGGCATCCGTAACCGGACCGAAGTAGTTAGTCCGTTCTGAACGGTATTGTGATGCGTGTTTTGCTCATTTGGAGTGTTCTGGTTATTGCTTCCTTTGGAATTGCTGCCTTCGGCCAGGACCAGTCGGCGATCAGCGGGCCGATTCTTGGGTTCATTGAAGATCCCAACGGCGCCTCAATTCAGCCGATCCGAGGGGTTCTCGGAGCATCGGTCCTGGGTCAGCCCCTGGTGCTCGGTTCCGAAATTCGCAATGCTGTCATATCTCCAAAACAAGATTACGCTCTAGCCGTTCGAACCGACGGTGGCGAAGTGGTTCTGATCCCGCTCGGCTCGGACCCGGTCAGTTTGA
>DATFXZ010000586.1:0-3843 GCA_035315305.1 Terriglobia bacterium
TGCACGTCATCGGAATTTGTCATGGCCTTCTCTCGATAGGTATCCAGGTCTGCGGCAGGTTCCTCCTTTTGCTTTTGCGCGGTGGTCTTCACATTTTGCCGACCCCGCGGCCGACTTGGCAGCGGCCCGCAGGGAAGGAACTGGCTAGTGGCTAGAAGCTGCCCTCGCCAGGCTTACTGATGAGCAACGCTAAGCTGTTTCACTATGTTTTCGGCGTCACGCTGATGGTCTTGGAATATTTTTAGACCGCTCTCTAGCAGCGACTTTAGCTCCGCGTTCTGCGCATCTGGGATAATTGTGTTGCTCAAGGCGTCATTGACGCTCTTGTGATACGCAGCTTCATTATCGGCGTATGCCTTGTCGAAGGCAGCGCCGCTGAGGGCATCAAGTTTCGTGCGATTGGCATCCTGAGCATCCTTTAGGCTCTTGCTCGTAGGATTATCCTCAGGAGTGATCTTGAGCTTCTTTGCCAGCGCGACTGCCTGATCCGTGACGGAACCATGATCTGCGATCATTCGGTGCGCAAACCTTTGCACCTCTGCATTTTGACTCTTTTGGAGCGCCTGCTTTGCGTTTGCGATGTCGAGGTCATCGGCCGTAACCACGATGTGGGCGATCTGCGGGTCCGTCAGCTTTGCAGCGGCCACACCCGCACTGGTAGCGCCCAGCGCCATAATCACACCTGTAGCAATGACGATTGGTTTGTACATGACCTCCTCCTTGGGGGTTCAAAGGGACCAGAGGCCAGGGGACCGGAGGTCCCAGGTCAATGGCGGGCAACGCCTGCGTTCGCCGAAGTTCCAACCCTAGAAGAGGAAGGATGGAACGACCTTTGAGCGACCGGTTCCAGGGAATGGCTGTTTTCGGCCCACCTCTACCGCTTTTTTAAAAACCGGTCCGAGCGCTGCGATGTTTTATCCCGTTTCGAGTACTTTACGAAAAGGAAGGCGGACTGCCGGGATTTCGATTCTACCTAGCACCGGATCATCCAATCCTGGTTGGTTGCTCGGGCTCGAACTCTTGCAACGGCGTAGGTTCGAAAAGCAGTGAAGAAGAAGCCATGACGCAACCTCCAATCGCGCGCGGTTCCGTGGCCGCAGGTCGGACTCGGCTTTCCTGTTAAGAGAGGACCGGTGACAGTGGCGACGAGGGGAGGGGGCTCACGGTGGGACACTCACGCCAGAAAGCATAATGATCATATGGGAAGATTGATTGTCCCACTTTTGCGTAAGCCACTGATTTTATTGAGTTGGCGTAGTCCGCCCCTGTGCACCATCCTTTCCGGCTTCAAATCAATGCTTTGAGGTTCGCCGGGTCCACATCGAAAGAGGGGACAACAAGACCGTGGGTAACATTTTGGGTAACAGCTGACTTCCGTTGCCGTCTTAAGATGACCGGTGCTGACGGCGTCAGGAGAAATCTACGAATCTAGAGTCGAGGATCTCGGGTCATTGCGAACAAAACCCCAACCCAACCACACGTGTGATGCTGCCGCCGCTCGAAGGTGTCGCTTACGATGCCTCTCAGGGGCGCTGAGGCGCTCCGTAGGGCGCGTGGGGTAGGGCGCTTGAGGGTCGTACCCGGAGGTGAGGCCCTGAGCCAATTTGACTATCGAAATAAAAATTGCGGCACGAATATTGTTATGTCGATTGTGCAGCTGTCACGGTTCCAAATCGATCTTCGGAGCTCATTGCGGGCACCTTCGGAATGCCCGCGTGACACCCATGCATTGTTTCGCGATCAGCTTTTCAGCGAAAAGAGAAACGATTGGAATCGTGAAGTCGCGTTGGGAAGTTAACCGACAGACTGACAATTAGTCCGCGTGTCGCCTCCAGCCAATGAGTCGAAGCATTAGTCATCGCTGCTGCAGTGTGGCCGGAATGCCGTTCGCAGGCAGCAACGTGATCTGCGGCTTGATGCCAATTACCGCGTCGGGATCCAAGATGAACCGGTACCGCTGTCCAACGGCAGGTAAGATGATGGCCGCTTCCGTCAACGCGAACGTGTTCCCGACGCAGAGCCGCTGACCCCCACCGAACGGATAATACGCAAATTTTGGCAGGCGTTTTGCGAGGCCGTGCTCCCAGCGGTCGGGACGGAACACCTCCGGGTCAGGAAAATATTTGGGATCTCGGTGATTCACCCACTGGCTCATCAAGACCGTATGACCGCGCTTGACACGATAGCCGCCAAGTTCCAGGTCGGTAATTGCCTCTCGTCCAATCACATAGACGGGTGGGAACAACCGCATCGACTCGGCGATCACGGCAGAGGTGTAACTGAGTTTCGGCAGGTGCTGCGTAGTCGGTGTGGCACCCCCGAGAACGCGTTGCCATTCAGATAGCAACTTGTCTTCGACATGAGGGTGCTGTGAAAGCAGATACCAACTCCAAGCCAACGTCAGCGCTGTTGTCTCGTGACCAGCGAGATAAAGTGTCATTGCCTCATCTCGAAGCTGCCGGTCACTCATGCGCGTGCCATCTTCGGGCTGGGTAAACAGAAGCCGTGAAAGCAAATCGTCGCCAGCACGGTCTCGAGATTTTCCAGCAGAAATGAAACCTTCTACAGTTTGATTTAGCTCGCCTACCGCCTGCTGAAGGCGTCGATTGGCCCTTGTCGGCACCCAAAGCGGGATTTTGACCATCCGCCTAAGGCGCTCATTCATCAGATCAAAGGCGATCCGCAAAGTGTCACTGAACTGTTCACGATCGCCGGGAACATCGAGGTTAAACAGCGTCTTAAGTGCGATCTTGCTGGTCAAAGCTTCAAATTCGCGGTCGATTTGAACCGATTTGCCCTCGGTCCAGGACTCGAGCATCTGGTTGGTCAGCTCGATCATTGCCGCAGCACAGGACTGCACGCGGTCCTTCGAGAATGCTGGCTGAATCAGCTTCCGCTGACGGAGCCAAAAGGCGCCCTCACTTGTAACTAGCCCGTTTCCGAGCACAGGTTTGAAGGCTCGTGCTCCGAAGTGTTTGATGTAATGCTTGGCATCAGTCACGAGCACCTGTTCGATAAAATCGGGGTCGCTTGCCAAGAAGATACGTTTTGGACCGATCCGGAAGCTCGCAAGAGGGCCATACTTGCGCGCGGTGCTGAGAAAGAACTCAAGAGGACCGGCACGGAGTTGGCGAATATTTCCGCCGATCATCGTGCCCTTGGGTCCGGGAGGCAGGCGCGACTGAATTAACGCTATACTCATACGATACACCTAGCGATCTGGTTCTCTTCGCGCACACTCACGCGCGCTGCCTAGGTTCGAGCGTCAAAGATAGGGGAAACTTCTAACGCTGCCATGAGACGTGTTTGCCGCACCTCCGGGATTGCATGGGACAGTCGTTGCAAAAGGCGCTCGGGTTGCGGCGACCCGCAGCGTTTGCAGCACGAGCAGAAACGAGACCGACGCGCCCGCTAAGGCAGCTTGTTACCCGAACGATTACCGTCGGCGTCGTGCCCGGCTTTGACACTAAGTCGAACTGAAATAGCTGAGTGTGTGAGTCATAAACCAGCTTCTTGACCGCTGCTCTCGTCGCCTGGATTACGGGTTGCACACGTGAAAATCCGTACAGATGCATACGCGTTTCGCCTGCTGAAAAAATGATGCGCGCCTCCAGTGCACCGTTATCAAATATACGTGCGACGCGATTCCTACCATTCGACACGAACTTGGTTGCATCGCCTAGGAAACCCACGCCGGAAGCTCCGATCGGGACAATGATCCAGTAGGCTCCATTGTCGGGAACGACAAATTCAATCGCCTCCCCAGGTTCGACGTACTTTCCTCGCTTGTCGAAGTAGTCGTAGGCGTAGACAGGACCTGTGTAGCCCAAGGCGGAGGGCAAA
>DATFXZ010000587.1:0-4006 GCA_035315305.1 Terriglobia bacterium
CCGCCAACTCCTTTTACGTATGCCTGCCCGCCGAGTTTCCCTTCAGTACCAACTTCGCGAGCGACGCGCGTCACTTCCGAAGCGAACGAGGAGAGCTGGTCGACCATCGTGTTGATGGTGTTCTTTAGTTCCAGGATTTCACCTTGCACGTCGACGGTGATTTTTTTGGACAGATCGCCATTCGCCACAGCCGTAGTGACTGCAGCGATGTTACGGACCTGACCGGTCAGGTTCGATGCCATCGAGTTCACGTTGTCGGTCAAGTCTTTCCAGGTTCCTGCTGCGCCGCGCACCACGGCCTGGCCGCCAAGTTTCCCTTCGGTACCCACTTCGCGAGCCACGCGGGTGACCTCGGATGCAAATGTCGAGAGCTGGTCGACCATCGTATTGATGGTGTTTTTCAACTCCAGGATTTCGCCCTTCACGTCCACCGTGATCTTTTTCGAAAGATCACCGCGCGCGACAGCAGTGGTCACCTCGGCGATGTTGCGCACCTGGCTGGTCAAGTTGTTTGCCATGGAATTGACGTTGTCCGTGAGGTCCTTCCAGGTTCCCGCGACGCCTTTCACCTGCGCCTGGCCGCCGAGTTTGCCTTCTGTGCCGACCTCACGGGCGACGCGGGTGACTTCCGACGCAAAAGTCGAGAGCTGATCGACCATCGTGTTTACGATTTTGGCTGTTCGCAAAAACTCCCCGGTCAGCGGACGGCCTTCAATTTCAAGGGACATCGTTTGGGAGAGATCGCCCTTGGCTACGGCGCCGATAACACGGGCGACTTCGGTTGTCGGTTGCACGAGATCCGCGATGAGTGTATTGACGGAATCAATGCAGGCAGCCCAGGATCCTATCGCTATAGGAAGCGAAGCGCGATTTTTGATCCGTCCCTCTTTGCCAACCACTGTTCCGACGCGCTCGAGCTCTTTCGCCATTCGCTCGTTTATATCGATGACTTCGTTAAGTGCGTCGTAGATCTTTCCTGTGAGTCCTGTCTGTTCGGAAGGCAGCCGTGTTGTGAAATCGCCTTTTCTGAAATCTGAAAGAACTCTTAGAACCAACCTTGCGTCTATAGTCCCTGTGGTCAGCTCAGTGACCCGTGCAGGCTTCGCCCTCATACACTCTCCCGGAAAAGGACACTCCTATCCCCGTTGAACCGCGCTTAAAAGCACCCGGTCTGCCAAAGGGTTTTATGAAGTAAGTCGATGTAAATACGACGAATTGAATGCGCATTGCGGCATCATTTATATATGTGCATCAATGGAGCGAGGTTTTTCTCCCGTTTCGAGATTTCAGAACGGGGAAATTTGGACTAATAAGAGGTACTCTTTTACCACTCTATCGAAATCACGTTGTATCTTTAGCTATGCTTTTGCTGCCGGCTGCGTGTACCAGCTCCAGCTCAAATCCGAAAAACGTTCCCAGCTCGCCGTCGGGGAATATGACGCGATAGCGATAGATTACATTTCCCGCCGAAACTAAGACCTCGACCAGGGTTCCCGTCTGACCTTCGCGATTCGAAACACTAGGTCCGACGGCTCTCACGACGTCGCTAACTTGAAAACGTGGTTTACGAGGTGCGTTTGCTTCGGTCATTCAAATGTCCGGGGATCCGATGAGTTTCGTACCCTGACGGACAGGAAAACAAGGATGCATTTTTAGTGGCGCGGTTGTGGCAGATGCTTGCCACAGAGACGTGAGAGATGTTCCACTCGCGCGTCGACGCGCGTCGGCTAAAGCGGACGCCTACCGATACGTGACGGTTTCGCGCTCGTTCCAGGGCAGCATGATAATCACGACAGCAAGAACAAGTAGCACCTGAATCACGCCAAGCGAGGCGGCTGTACCGTAATTGGCGTAGTACAGTTCATCGTTGATGGCGATCGACAAAGGGCGATATTGCGGGGTGTAAAGCAAAATTGTCGCGACAAACTCACCGACGCCATCGACGAAGGCCAGCAGCGCACCGCCGGCGAGGCCCCGATAAAGCAACGGCAGAACCACCTGCCGAAAGGCGTACCACCAAGTCGCGCCAAGACTACGAGCCGCCTCTTCAATCCCCACATCGATTTGGGTCAGAGAAGCAGACGTAGATCGAAACACGAGCGGAGAAAACCTTACAAAGTATGCGAGAGGCACGATTGCGAAGGTACCCACCATCACTCGTCCTAGCGAAAAAATGGATGGGCTCGCGAACGCAGTAATCAAATTGATCGCGACGACCGTACCCGGTAGAGCCCAGGGCAGCATTACAGCGATATCCATCACGGCTTTTCCACGAAATCGCATCCTTGCGATCACGTAAGCCGAAGCCAGCCCGAGCAGAATCGCGCCGGCGACAGCAAGGGCGCTCATTTCAAGGCTGTTCACCACTGCTGCCCACGAGCTGGGATTTGTGAACAGACCAATAAAGTTTTGCAATGTGTACTGAGACGGCAGCGGCGCCGCACGCCATGAGCCGTTCACCGAAAAGGCCAATAGAAAGATCATCGCGATCGGGAGAATCAAAAAAATGCTGGAGATCGACGCGACGATCACAAGAGTCGTCTTCCAGAGTGGGCTCGAGACGCGCCGCCGTTTTCGCGCGCCGCCTTTTGAAAGCGTCGTATAGCCTGCCCTTTTCTCGTACGTTCGCAGCACAATCAAGAAGGCGACAGAAATGAGAGCCAGCATTACCGACACTACGGACGCCAGACCTAGCTGCCCATTGAGTTTGGCGATTACGATCTGTTGCGTCATAACCTGATCCACATGAAAGAGCAGCGGTGCGGTGTATGACGACATCGACGACATGAAAGTCAACAGTGCGCCTGCCACGAGCGCCGGCGTGAGCATAGGCAACAATACCCGAGTCCATGCTTGAAATCTGGACGCGCCCAGGCTGTATGCCGCTTCCTCCAGCGAATCATCGGACTGTTCCAGAGCAGCCGCCACAGTGAGGTAGAAGTATGGATACATCGTCAACGTATGAACGAGTAACACGCCGCTGATTCCATCCACCGCGAACGCGGTCTTGCTCGTGTGAAACAGATTGCTCAGCAACTGAGGAAACGTTCCACCTATTCCATACAACAGCACGAATGCCTGAACTCCCATTAGCGGCGGGAGCGCGATAGGCACTAGAACTAAAACTTCGCAGACTCTGCGAAGAGGAAAATCCCATCGCTTCAGCAATACGGCGAGGAACGCTCCAGTCAGTCCGGAGGTGATCACACTCAGGGCGGAAATGATAAGGCTGCCGAGCATCGACTCGCCTTGAGCGCCGTGGCGAAGATCAAAGAAGTTTGTGTATTCGGTTAGTCCGCCGCCATTTCCCGTTATGCTCTGTTCGAACGTCGCAACCAGCGGTCCGACGACATATCCCCACAACGCAATCGCCAGTAGGAAAATGACGAAACTGGAACTGAGCTGTTTGCGGATAGGCCCGAATCCCATTGCCTGTGACCTCCTTTGTCGGCCGCCGAGCGGCTATGGCGAACCCACCAAATGTACTGTCGCAGGACTTATCGCTAGTCGTACGCGATCACCGGAGCTGGGACGTGCTGCGGAGCTTGGGATCTCGACTTGCAAATTTCCAACGTCGGTCCGAACGACGCAGGAACGTACCGGTCCTGTGTATTCCACATCTTCGACCACACCCGAGAAAATTCCGTTTCCGCTGGCTAGTTGAAGTGATTCCGCGCGCAGGCATACGCCTACACGCTCTCCAGGAATCAGGGTTACTCCTGCGGCTCGCTGACGCGGATCGATCGCAAGTTCCGCGCCATCGACAAACCGGACGACGACTGCATGTTCAGAAGTATTGCTGATCGTCGCATCAAGCACATTGTTGCGTCCGATAAAGTCGGCAACAAAACGAGTCGCCGGACGCTCGTAGATATCTTCGGGAATGCCGACCTGGTGGATCTTGCCTCGATGGAGTACCGCGATACGATCGCTCATGGCCATCGCTTCGTCCTGATCGTGTGTGACGTAGACCGTTGTCACCCGGCTCGATTGATGCAGAAGTCGT
>DATFXZ010000588.1:0-7167 GCA_035315305.1 Terriglobia bacterium
TTTCTCTTTCTCGCATTTGAAGGACTTCGCCAACGGCTGGGTCAAACGCTGCGCGGTTTCGTTCCGAGTTCGGCTTACCGGGCTCAAGCTTTGGCAAGCGACGAATCACTGCGGCCTTTGATCAATGCTTATCCCACCATCGGAACTCAAGCGCAGGCGAATGACGCAAAAGCCGATTTGTTTGTCGGGCTAAGCCCACAGCGTGTTGATGAGAGTTCGGGGATGGTGCGCGTCGATCATCGCTTTACGGCGAAGACGAGCGCATTCCTCCGCTTCAATGTCGATAAAGCGATTAATGACGTTCCGCTTGGCAATCTGCAGGACCGTCAGGAAACAGACAATCGCCTCATGAACGGCGTCGTGAGTGTTACGCGTGTCCTTTCCGGAAACGCGCTGAATGAAGCCAAATTGGGATTTAATCAGGCTCTATCGCGCACCACAAATAAGACTGGATTGCAGTACGGGCTCGTCGTACCGGGTTTCACGAGTCTCAGCAGTTCCCGCACGAGAGAAGAGGATGACACGTCAGTTTCAGTCCTGGACCATCTGTCCATGGCGCGAGGCCGCCACGCCATCAAGTTGGGTTTCGAACTGCGACGAATTTTCATGGATCCCGGTAGCTCTGCCGATGGAAGTCTGACGTACACAAACCGCGACACGTTCCTGCTCAACCAAATGGACAATGCGTCCGTAACCGCGACCCTGCCTCTAAAACGGCTTCGGAAGACTCAGGTATTCTCGTTCATACAGGACGAATACAAAATCACCCCAACATTCACGTTCAATCTCGGACTGCGTTACCAATTCTTCAATGTGTTCCACGAAGCAGACGGACGAGCCGTTCCGTTTGATTTTGCGACGTGCGGGGGATTCTGCGAACCGGGCTCCGAATTCTCGGATCCCCGCAAGACGGATTTCGATCCGCGCATCAGCTTCGCCTGGGCGCCGGAAGTTTTTCGCGGTCGAACGGTATTGCGGTCCGGCTTCGGCATTTACCACGGTGACGGGCAGTTGGAAGATCAGAATCTGCCGGCCTCGAACGATGTTTCCCGGTATTCCCTCAGCTCGAAACAAATATCCGGCCTTCGTTATCCAATCGATTCTTTTCTCGCTACTGCGCAGGGGATTGTTTCGCCACGCGCGCAAAATCGCAGGCGAAAGGATGAATACAGTTCCCAGTGGAGTCTCTCGATCCAGCAGCAGCTTCCGGCACACTTCGTCGGAACCATTTCGTACTCAGGTAATAAAGGAACGAACCTTCAGACGATTACTTATCAAAATGTTATCGATCCCGTGACCGGCGTGCGTCCGTTTCCTCAATACGGACAAGTGGAGTACCGCACGAACGACAGCAACAGCACTTTTCATGCACTGCAGCTTTCAGTTCAGAGGGCGCTCCGTTCGGGGTGGCTCTTCGCCGGGAGTTACATGTGGTCACACGCAATCAATGACGGTTCACTAGGCGGTGGCGAGGCCGATGCCATCGCACCCGAAAATGTGTTCTGCCGTTCCTGCGAGCGCGCATCCAGCGCGCAGGACATTCGTCACTTCTTCTCGGCTAATTCCGTTTATGAATTGCCATTCGGGACGGGCAAGCGGCATTTGTCCGAACCCGGCGCCATGCATGCAATATTCGGTGGATGGTCCTTGAGTGGGATCGCCATCGCACGTAGTGGAAGGCCGGTGAATATCACTATTCGGAGGTCGGCGACGGACGTTCCTGGTGGCTACACGGTTTCACAAAGGCCCGACGTAGTACCGGGCGTCTCACTTATTCCGCCGGGCGGCCAAACCATCACGCAATGGATAAATCCGGCCGCTTTTCGTGCTCCCGCTCCGGGAACGTTGGGCAACGCTGGACGGAACCTGGGTAGAGGTCCGTCGCTCGCGCAACTGGATATCGGCCTCACGAAGCACATCACGTTGGGCGAACACTCGGCCGTCGAGTTCCGCAGTGAGATTTTTAACGTCTTCAATCGCTCGCAGTACGGCGATCCGTCCGGCGACATCACAGTACCAGCGCAATTCGGGATCATCCAATCCACGATCAACACGACGCCCATTGGTACAGGCACTCCACGCCAAGTGCAGTTCATGTTGCGCGTCTCGTTTTGATGAAGAGATGGCGCCGTCAAAAGACATTCACCGACGTTTCATTAGACCGTCATCAGAGTTTCATTAGACATTCACGTTCGTCGCCCACGTTATGACAGTTGCAGGAACGTACATGGCACCGCCTTCCGAATCCTGCAATTCAAACGATTATCTAGGAGGAGTTAATGAAGGTCACATATGCCACACGCTTAATGATGTTCGGCATCGCGGCTTCGGCCGTTGTGCTCTCGCTTCACGTGCACGCTCAATCCCCCGACCACGCTAACGTCACGGCGGTGCAAACCGCGACTGGCCAGTACATCACACCGACTGCCTTGCGTGGTGCGGCGCAGCAATTCCTGAACCCAGGGCTGCCCGGCTACCCGGACT
Organism: Terriglobia bacterium; assembly: GCA_035315305.1. GTDB lineage: Bacteria > Acidobacteriota > Terriglobia > 20CM-2-55-15 > 20CM-2-55-15 > 20CM-2-55-15. Next base: position 2,485 of record DATFXZ010000588.1, read on the forward strand.
TCATCGCCGGTGAGGCGGTTCGTTCACAGCTCAGTCCCGACGGCAAGACTCTCGCCATCCTCTGTGCGGGTCAGAATTCACTAGTCAAGCCGGACGGCACCAACGATACCGCCGCCTCGACTCAGTTCATATTCCTTTACGATGTAAGCGGTACACACAAGCAAGAGCCCCTGCTCAGTCAGGTGATTCAGCAAACGAATTCCCACGTGGGTTTGGTCTTCTCGCCGGACGGCAGCACCCTCTACGCTGCAGGCGGCAGGGATGACGTCATCTACACCTACGGTAAAAGCGGCGGCTCATGGGTGCTGACCGGTCTGCCAATCAACCTGGCCCATATCCCCGCCAACGGGATGAACGGCGGTCTCGGTCTCAGCGTCTTCCCTAACGCCAGCGGTCTCGGCATATCTGCCAACGGCAAAACGCTGGTGGTCGCCAATAACTACAACGATTCGATTAGCGTGATCGACACTGAGACTCGCACCGTACGTTACGAGCACGACCTGCGGCCCTATTTCGCCAACAACGAAGGTAAGGACGGCGGCGTTGGCGGCACGTTCCCCTTTGCGGTGGTCGTGAAGGGCAACAGCACGGCCTACGTATCGTCCGACCGCGATCGTGAGGTCGTCGTCGTGGATATTAGCTCTCCGACCTCCGGTCGGCTGATCGGACGAATCAAACTCGACGGAAATGCCCTCGGCATGACGCTCGACGCTTCGGGTTCGAGGCTTTTCGTGGCGCAGGACAACGCCGACCAGGTCGCTGTGATCGACACCGTGCGCAACGCGGTCGTTGCGAAAATCGATGCACGTGCTCCGGCTCGTATGCTGAGCGGATTTCGCGACGGCTCGCGCATCCACTACACGGGCGCCGCAACCTTCGCAGTCACCCTCTCGCGTGATGGCAGGACTCTCTATGCCGTTAATGCGGGCTCGAACTCCGTGGCGGTGATCCCGCTGAGTGGCGACAACGCCTACCGGGTCACCGGCCTGATCCCGACTGCCTACGAGCCGCACGATGTCACGTTCAGCGCCGATGGGAAATGGATGTACATCATCAACGGCAAAAGCATCACGGGGAAAAATCCTGGCCATTTCAACAGCAGCACTGCTCAGATGACCGAAATCAACTACCCGGGAGGCAATGCTGCGGCAGCCGTCGCGGCCAGGGCCTCGAATCAGTATCAGTTTCAGCTCGAGCGTGCATCTCTGGTCAGCGCGCCGGTGCCGAAGGAGCTCGAGCTCGAGCGCCTGACGAGGCTGGTCGCACAGAACAACTTCTATAGTGCCGAGAATGAGACCGACCGCGCAGTGATGAGTTTCTTGCGCCGTCAAATCAAGCACGTCATCTACATCGTGAAGGAGAATCGCACGTTCGACCAGATTCTGGGTGACCTTGGTAACGGTTCGAACGGCGACCCGTCGATAACCCAGTTCGGCGATAAAATCACGCCAAGCCACCATAAACTGGCGCGCCAGTTCGTCACTTTGGATAACTTTATGGATCCGGGCGACGGCAGTATGGACGGCTGGGCCTGGAGCTTGCAGGGCCGTGTTACCAACACGGAAACGATCACGCAGCAGATCAACTACGCATTCGTCAACCGGGGTCTCTCCTACGAGTCCGAGGGCACGAACCGCAACGTCCCGGTGAACTTTGCCAAGGTAAGCGAACGTGATGCGGTCGCCGGCCCCGCACCTACCACGGCCTACTCGACTGCGACTGCAGGCCTGCCGGGAGGTACCGTCAATCTACTCGCCGGCATTGGGAACCACGCTTCTTCCGATGCACCCTACGGTTTCCAAAATGGCTACATCTTTAATGCGGTGCTGCAGGCCGGTGGGACAGTCCGGAACTACGGTTTCCTCGTGAACAACATGGCCGGAACCATCGGTACAATCGCCTCTCCTGTGAAGGATCCCTTCAGCGCGGGCATTGTGCAGGTCGCCCCGCTCGATCCATACCTCGCTCCCCTGACTGACGTCTACTTCCGCGGCTACGACCAGAACTATCCGGACTATTGGCGCTACCTCGAATGGAAGCGCGAATTCGATTTCTTCGTCGCAAACGGCAACCTGCCCAGTCTCTCCCTGGTGCGTGTAAGCCATGACCACATGGGCAGCTTCGCCACGGCGCTGGGTGGCGTCAACACGCCCGAAACGCAACAGGCCGACGACGATATCGCGGTTGGTCTACTGGTGGAGGCTGTTGCAAAGAGCCCATACGCAGCCGACACGTTGATCATCATCACCGAGGACGATTGCCAGGACGGCCCGGACCACGTTGACTCGCACCGCGCCACCGCCTACGTCGTCGGACCGTATGTTAAGCAGGGCGCTGTGATCAACACGCGCTATAGCCAGGTTAACGCGCTGCGTACCATCGAGGACATTCTCGGCACGGAGCACATGAACCTCAACACCGCCTTCCAACGGCCGATGACCGAGGTGTTCGACATCAGTTCTTCGGGTAAGTGGACCTTCACTGCCGAAGCGTCGACCCTGCTAGGGCGCACGCAGCTCGCAGAGGCGATAGGTGATCTCGGCGTGCAGTTCGCGGCTGGTCCGGAAGTTAAGCCAAAGCACGACGCCGAGTACTGGGCGAAAGCGACAGCCGGCTTCGACTTCTCTGACGCCGACCGCGTGCCTCCTAACAAGTTCAACAGGGTACTGTGGAAGGGTCTGATGGATGGGAAGCCTTATCCGGCATTGAAGGGTCGTCGTACGACGGAGGATCGGGACGACTGATGAAAAATTGAAATTGGACGAAAGCCCATTTCAAATCCGAGATCCGAAATCTAAAATTGGACTTCAGACGGCCGCCAGGCAATCCAATCTAAGATTTCGGATCTCGGATTTTGAAATGGGCTTTCGTTCAATTTCAAAATTCCTTCTTTGGCGGTCCGCCATTGGGCAATTTCGAGAATTCCAACGCCGCATTTGGAATGCCCGCATATCTCAACTGCATTATGTCCGCGAAGTAATTCTGTTTGACTCGCCATGGCGCCTTCGCTCCCTGCTTCGGCCATTTCGAAATCGAGCGCTGCACGTAACCCGAGGAGAAGTGTTCGATAAAACCGGCCGTCGACATCGATGGCTCCCGGTTTCTCGGCGTTACCTGAACATATCCTTTCTTATCCATGTACGCGATAAGACGCGCGACGTAGGAGCAAATGAGGTCGGCCTTCAATGTCCACGACGCGTTGATATAGCCGAAAACGGATGCGAGGTTCGGAATCTCGGAGAACATCAGGCCTTTGTAGGATAACGTTTTCGAAAAATCCACCCGCCTCCCGTCCACACTCAGTTCGATGCCGCCTAAATTCTCGAGCATGAGTCCGGTCGCTGTGACGATGATGTCCGTTTCGAGTTCCTTCCCAGATTTGAGTTGAATGCCGCTTTCCGTGAACGTCTCAATCTGATCGGTCACCACACTCGCCCGCCCTTCACGAATGGCGGCGAACAAATCGCCGTCCGGAACGAGGCAGAGGCGTTGTTCCCAAGGATAGTAGCGAGGCGTGAAGTGCGTCTGGACGTCGTACTCCGCGCCGAGTTCCTCAATCGTGCGTTTCAAAATCGTTTTCTTAGCGACCTCGGGCCGGCGCCTCGCCAACTGGTACATGTAAGTCATGAAGCCGATGTTTTTCCAACGCGTGATGCCATAGGCAATCTTCGAAGGCAGAAAGCGGCTCAAGGCGATCGCCACCGTGTCCTGCTGCGGATAAGAAACAATATATGTGGGCGAGCGCTGCAACATCGTCACATGGGCCGCGGTCTTCGCCAGGGATGGAATAAGAGTGACTGCCGTGGAGCCGCTCCCGATAACGACTACGCGTTTGCCTGAGTAATTTAGGCCCTCAGGCCAGGCCTGCGGGTGAACGATTGTTCCCTTGAAGCGTTCGCGTCCGGGAAATTCAGGCGCGTAGCCCTCCGAGTATCTGTAATAGCCTGCGCACGAGAACAAAAAATTGCAGGTCAGCACCACCGGCTCTTCACGTCCGTCAGACAGTTTGCGCGAAGCCTCAACCGTCCAACGTGCCTCCATTGACGACCACTTGGCGAGCACGACTCTATGATGAAACCGAATGTGCTTGTCGATGCCCTCCTGCCGGGCCGTATCCGTAATGTATTCGCGGATCACATGTCCGTCTGAAATGGACTTTGGGCTCTTCCATGGGCGAAACGTATACGCCATGGTGAACATGTCGGAATCCGAACGGACGCCGGGATAACGGAACAGATCCCAGGTGCCGCCAATCGAGGCGCGATTTTCAAGAATGACGAAGGTCTTATTTGGGCACTTTTCGCGAAGATGATGGGCGGCAGCAATGCCGGACAGTCCGGCTCCAACAATCAAAATGTCGAAATGCTCAAAGGACACAGCTATCGTCGCCCGGCAGCTCCGTCCGCCGCATCCATCTTCGGCTTGAGGACGGATAAATTCGTTTTCGCAAACGCGATATTGGCTGGTGAGGCGATTATGTTCGCGCCTTGCGGCATACCGCTTGCCGCCAGCAACGCCATGCGCAGCGCGGGCACGCCGACGATGTAATCCTTCGCTGTGAGCTGGTTTTTCTTGAGAATGTCTGACGCTTTTGGATCCTTATCAAGTTGAGCCATCTGCTCAGCGGGTGTCATTTGCATGGATTTTCGGACGCGCTCACCGAAATCCGGCAATGAAACGACA
>DATFXZ010000589.1:0-7010 GCA_035315305.1 Terriglobia bacterium
TACCATTGATGGGAAGACCGTGCAAACACCAGCCGAGTTCAGCCGCGAGATGAGGGTGGGCTCTAAGCCGACCCTAAAAATCTTCAGGGACAAGCAGGAACGCGAGATCAGGATTGAATGAAAGGGGCAAACCCTGGGTACTTGAATTCTCGAGTTGCAGAATTAGGTGCCGAGGGGTCTGACCCACGTTTTACTGCATTGTCAAAAATGCAAAATACCTTATCTGGAACTTCTGCGACTGACATGGTGTCAAAAGCTAAAGTCGCTCGAATTCACGCTGGGCTTGTGTTACAGCCATCGCTACAATTGTCAGCACGTGAAGCTCATGCGTGTTTTTCTTCTCATTGTTGCTGCCGGTGCCAGCGTTGCTTTTTTGTTCGGTCAGGCTTCTCACGTATCTGACCTGAAGGATCCCGTCAGTCTTCTCGCTAAACAAATCGAAAATGGAGAAGCGAAGCTGAGCTACGACTCGAATCGATGGGGATATCTTTCCGATCTGCTGAATCATCTCGACATCAATATCGATTCTCAGGTTCTGGTGTTTTCGAAAACAAGTTTTCAGTTGTCGAAAATTGGGCCGAAAACGCCGCGCGCGATTTACTTCAATGACAGCGTCGCCATAGGATCTGTTCAAGACGGAAGTGTATTCGAAATAGTCTCCCTCGATCCTTCACAAGGTCTCGTCTTCTACACAATGGATACGGTGAAGTCCGAGAGGCCTCGATTCGAGCGGCGTTTTGGCGAGTGCTTGAACTGTCACGGTCCGGCAAACGGCCTGGTGGTGTCTTCTGTTTACCCGTCTGCCGATGGCACGCCTTTCGTGACCGGCACATTTTTCGAACCTATTGATCATCGCACTCCGCTAGAAAACCGCTGGGGAGGATGGTATGTCTCAGGAACCCACGGACCCGCGCATCATCTGGGGAATGCCATTGCGCCCGATCCGGATCACCCATTCGACTTAGAGCAGGAGAATACGCAGAATCTCGTCAGCCTTGCCGCGAAATTCGACACGGCAAAATATCTATCTTCGAGTAGCGACATCGTCGCCTTGATGACACTGGAGCATCAAGCGCACATGACGAACCTGATTGCCGCCTTGAACCAGCAATTTCGCCGCGCCCTGAGCAACGGTACGCTGGAGAGTTCGAAGAAGAATCTCGATCGCGCTGTAGAACAGACGGTGGAATACATGCTGTTCGTGGATGAAGCCCCGCTAGGTTATCCGATCAAGGGTGTCTCGACATTTACGACAACATTTCCGCACCGCGGTCCACGAGACAACCAAGGCCGATCGTTACGCGACTTCGATCTGAATAAGCGGCTCTTTCGATATCCGCTTTCCTACATGATCTACAGTCAAATGTTCGATGCAATGCCCGCAGTTGCTCGTGATCGCGTGTACCAGCGACTGCTCGACGTGCTGTCCGGTCGAGACACGAATCCCAAGTTCGCGCATCTCTCTGCAACAGATCGCCAGGCCATACTGGAAATTCTCCACGAAACGAAATCAGGCTTGCCGTAGGTGTCACCTAAATAACGATAGACTCGCCTAGCAGGTCCAAATACTACGCCGATTGCGGAAACATAACTGCACCCGTTCATGTGGAGGACCGGGGATGGGTAGCACCGTTTACGGAGTAAATCCTGCTAGCACAATCGATTTGCTGAAGGAGCGGGCGCACTGCTTCAAGCAAGGGCGGGAACCCGCGGACGGGCGGAAAGCCTGCCTGATCGTCGAAGGCGGCGCGATGCGTGGTGTCGTTTCGTGTGCAGCGCTGATGGCGCTGGAAGATCTGGGCATGACGAACGTCTTCGATGAGGTATACGGCGCTTCGGCCGGCGCTGTGAACGCCGCGTATTTCCTGGCCGGACAAGCAGCGTACGCGACCAGCATCTATTATCAAAAAATCAACAACACCCGAATCCTTCGGCACCTTTGGAATCGAAAGATCGTCGATATTGATGATCTGTTTGATTCCGTCATAGCGCGTGATCGTCCTTTGCGCGTCGACAGAGTACTCGCCTCGCGGTCGAGATTGTTCATCACAATAGCTGATGCCGCGACGGGACAGGCGTTTCTTGGCTTGGCGCAATCAAGCGAGACGCCCCTGCTCACGCTATTAAAAGCGAGCAGTGCAATGCCGCTTTTGTACAACGGCCTGGTAACTGTGGGTGGACGTGATTGTTTCGATGGCGGACTGATTAATCCGCTTGCGATACCCGACGCAATCGAATCCGGTTGTACGGATGTATTGGTCCTGCTGACTCGTCCTGCGAGTTTTCGAGAATGCTCACCCAGCCGTATCGAACAACAAGTGTTCGATATCTTGTGCGCGCGAGGAAATCCGGAATTGATGCGTGCGTACTGCAGCACCTACTTGCGGGAAAACACAGTTCGGGACATCGCGCTGGGACGGCAATTGGTCCCGGATGGCGTCAATATCGCCACTATTTGTCCGGAGGACACCGATCCGAAAATCGACCGCATGACCCGCGATGCGAATCTTTTGAAGTCTGCTGCTATCGCGAACGCCAAGCGCACATTCGAAGCCTTCGGTCACCGTGTTGAGGAATTCGTCGAGGTGCTGCGACCGTATCCACCGATTCAGTTGGACCGACTCGAGACTGCCGGAGAACTGATCAGGAGCGCGTGAGCCCGTTCACTTCATCGTCTTCAGCGCTTCAGCTTCGTTGTTGAAGACTGCGAAAACTGTAAGCAGTTTCGTGATCTGAAGGAGGTCCTGAACTCGTTTCGTCAAGTTGAGAAGCTTGAGCTGACCGCCTTGATTGCGGACTGTCGTGAATGACGACACGAGTTCACCCAGACCGGAACTGTCGATGTAATCGACATCAGCCAAATTGAGCAGAAATTTACGGTCGCCCGCTCCCAGAAGCTTTTGGATACGCTCGCGAAGGATGAGAGTCCCTTCACCCATTGTGATTCGACCGCTGAGATCCAGAATAACGACATCATCAAGACGCCGCGCATTGAGGACCATGCTCATTGCGGATCCCCCCGGATCTTTTTCACCATGCGCAACCGGCAGCCACCGCCCTCTCGTTGGGAGAGATCGACTTCGTCCATGAACGAGCGAATGATCAAAATCCCGCGACCGCTCGGCTTCAGCAAATTTGCGATATCCGTCGGGTCAGCCACTTTGTCGAGCTTGAATCCGCAACCCTGATCTTCGACGATGATTTCGATGCTGTCTCCGGTCGATGAAATTCTGAGAGTGGCTTCCTTGGCGGGGTCGGCTTGGTTGCCGTGTTGAATTGCGTTGATCATCGACTCACTGATTGTGAGCTCGATCCAGTGGGCTAGTTCGTCACTGAGCTTGTATTCCTTTACCGCCTTCCCTACCAGCTCATGGACTGCCTGCATCTCTTCAAGCCGGCTGGGAATTGTCAGCTCGAAGCTCCGTGGCGCCTTAAAAGTCATTGACCTTAGGTAACACGAGGGGTTTTTCAAAGTCAATGACCATGCTAACCTGACGCCAATATATATGATTGATTCCAACAGTGTGGAAATCGCGCCCGCGTTGAGACTGAGCGGAGCCATATCCGTTCCCGGCGACAAATCCATCAGCCATCGTTTGGCGATGATGGCCGCGATCGCCGAGGGTAAAACTATCATTCGCAACTTTGCCGAGAGTGTGGATTGCGGCAGCACGTTGGAATGCCTCCGCCGTTTGGGCATTCCGATAGCCAGCGATGGGACGACTGTTTCGATCGAAGGGCGTGGTCTTGACGGACTGATGTCGCCATCGCAAGACCTGGATGCAGGAAACTCAGGAACAACGGTGCGGTTGATGTCGGGCCTGGTTGCAGGATCTCCATTCGAATCGAGGTTTATTGGGGATGAATCACTCTCACGGCGTCCGATGAAACGCGTGATCGATCCGTTGCGGCAGTTTGGCGCCACTGTCGAGGCACGAGAGGACAATTTTCTTCCTCTGACAATTAAGGGTGGAAGGCTCACGCCACTGGAATTCACCATGCCCGTGGCAAGCGCGCAGGTGAAATCGGCCGTGCTGCTTGCAGGCCTGTACGCGCGTGGATTAACGAGAATTCATGAGCCGGTTCAGTCGCGAAATCATACCGAGATCGCACTCGCGGAATTCGGCGCGCAAATCCAGACCAGCGCACACATCATCGAGGTTGAAGGTGGTCATCCTCTTCGGGGAAAGGAGTTTTCGGTACCGGGAGATCTGTCTTCGGCTGCATTTTTTCTTTCGGCGGCACTGGCTGTTCCAAACTCACGACTTCGTTTGAAGAATGTCGGACTGAACCCAACCCGTGCCGGCTTCATTACCCTATTGGCTGCCATGCAGGCCAAGATCAGCGTCGAAGAACGATCAATTGCCGGCGGCGAACACACCGGAGATGTTATAGCCGAGACTTCGGAGATTGCAGGTATCGAGATCGGGGGTAATTGGGTCCCAAATGTCATTGACGAGATTCCAATGCTGGCTGTTTTAGGTACTTGCACACAGGACGGAATTCGAATTCGGGATGCGGCCGAATTGAGATCGAAAGAGAGTGACCGCATACATGCGGTCACGACGAACCTGCGCGCGTTAGGAGCCGATGTTGAAGAATATCCCGATGGATTATTCGTTCCCGGCAAGCAGAAGTTGCGCGGTGGTGTCGTGGATTCTTTTGGCGACCATCGCATCGCCATGGCATTCGCCGTGGCTGGATTGTTTAGTAAAGGGCCCGTAATGATTAAGGATCCCGCCTGCGTTGCAATATCGTTTCCGGGCTTCTTCGAGAGGCTTCAGAGGATTCGGGGTAATTCTGGAACGGTTGCGTAATTACCTAAATTCGGCCGCAGATGTTCAAGAGAATTTAGGCAATTACGCAACCGTTCCAGAATTACCCTGCGTGTTTCTGCGCAGGTTCGCGCAACGCACGAGTCAGTCGCACCCGCATGATTCGGCGTCCGATCATCTGTTCGACTCGGAAAACACAATCGTCGAATTCAATTTCTTCACCCTCTTTCATCAGGTGTCCGGCCTTTGCCAGCAGAAATCCGGCAAGCGTGACGTACTGGCCCGTTTCTGGAATATTCAGCGAAAGCCGCTCATTCAATTCACGAACGGAGATACTGGCGTCGATGCCGATGGTGCCATCGATGTGAGGCCCGACCGAATCTACTTCAACATCGTGCTCGTCTTGAATTTCCCCGACGATTTGTTCAATTAGATCCTCGAGAGTGACGATACCTTCAACTCCGCCATGCTCGTCCACGACAATTCCGAGATGGGTTTGAGCGTTTTGAAGCAGACGCACTGCATTGTTCAGCCGGGCGGTATCCGGAATGAATACCGGCTTTCGCAACAATTGCGACAGCCGGAACGTCTTCGGATAGTGGAGGTACGGCATCAAGTCCTTGCCATGCAAAATGCCGACAACGTTGTCTAGAACTCCTTGATAGATCGGGAATCGTGAATACCGCGTGCTCTCAACGATCAGCAAAATCTCATCAAACGGCGTGTTGATGTCAATCGCTGTAACTTCGATCCGAGGGACCATGACATCCTTGACCTGACGTTGGGAAAACTCCAGAACGCGTTCCAGCATCTGAGAGTGTTCAGAGCCCTTGTTGCTATTCAACAGCGCTCGTAATTCCGCTTCCGAGGCCTCCGCCGCCATCATTTCCGGGGTTTGCTGAACATTACGAAATAAGAGTCCCGTGACCTTCAATCCGTACTTGGTCACCGGATAAAAGAGCTTCATGAAGACTTCAATCGGCAGGACGACCCGCAAGCTGATGCGCTCCGGGTATCGTGTCGCAAGTGCCTTTGGTCCGAGTTCGCAAAACAACAGGATAACAATCGTTAAAACAACCGTTTCGATAGCGAGCGCGATGTTTAAAGCTTGGGGACTAACAACGATGCGGGAAACGATAGCGGCCGATACGGTTGCGGCGCCGATGCTAGCAAAATTGTTTCCTAAAAGCAGAGTCGCCAGAAGCTTGTCCGGAACATCGAGCCATTCTATGAGTTTCTGAGCCGGTTTGTTGCCCTGCGACGCCAGATGGCGGACCTTATATTTATTGCTGGCGAAGATGGCAGTCTCGGAAAGCGAAAAAAACGCAGATAATGCAAAAAAGGCAAGCAGAGGCAGAATTAAAATCGTAAACATTTAAGAACGGGGTTTTTTCTTCAGGCGACAGGAACCTTGCTGCACGCTTTCGTGACAGCTTTCTCAATGCGGTCTTCAATCTCCATTTCCGTGATATTCATAACGGTCGACAGCTCGGAAATAAGGAGGAAACGAGCCCGATCCAACATCCGTTTTTCACGAAACGAGAGTGGTTTAACTCTGCTGAGATATACCAGATTCTTAAAGACTTCCGAGACATGGAAAATCGATCCGGAGCGCATTTTCTCCGAATTCTCCTTGAAGCGGTCTTTCCAATCTTTTTGAGTGAAAAATTGATTACTGCTAAGAAATGAAAGAAGTTGATCGACGTCGCGGCGGTCTATTATCTTCCGGAGGCCAACATCGCTGGCATTGGCAGTGGGGACCATAACCAGGATGTCATTGGAACATATCCTTAGGAGGTAAAATCGTTCAAACTTTCCTGCAACCAGACGATTTGAAATCTTTTCGATGATACCAACACCGTGGTTGGGATAAACAACTTTATCGCCTATCTCAAATGTATCCATTAATTCCTACCAGAATTCCAATATTTTACGGGGAAGGCAGCCGAAAAATCAAGGACCTATTGGCTTGAACCCGCGTCCGTCGCGGATTTCCGGCTTTGAAGTGGAGTTTGCAATGCGAAGAATTTTGATCGTTCGTACATGTGCCCTTGGTGACTTCGTACTGAATGTGCCCGCGTTGACTGCATTACAGAAAACGCTCGCTGACGCCCGGTTTGTCCTCGTCGGGAATCCGTCAAGCCTGGAATTGGCGCGCGAGTTTATTGTCGTTGATAAGCTTCATTCTATCGATCTCCAACCATGGTCGAGGTTGTTTTACGAGACTCTCCCGAA
>DATFXZ010000590.1:0-6475 GCA_035315305.1 Terriglobia bacterium
CCTCCGAGCAATCTGGTGTTCCTGGTAGACGTTTCCGGCTCGATGGCGACTCCAGAGAAGCTTCCGATGCTGAAGAGTGCGATGAAGCTGATGGTCGAAAGACTCGGAGAGGGAGATCACGTGGCCATCGTCACGTATGCCGGTGCGTCGGGCGTGCATTTGCGTTCGACGAGCGGCGACAAGAAAGAAGTCATCAATTCAGCAATCGATTCACTGAACAGCGGCGGCTCGACGAATGGCGGCGCAGGCATTCTTCTGGCGTATGAAACGGCAACGGCGAATTTCATTCGAGGCGGGACGAACCGCGTCATTCTCGCAACCGATGGGGATTTCAATGTCGGCATTACCAACCAGGGTGACTTGATTCGGCTCATCGAAGAGAAAGCAAAGAGCGGCGTATTTTTGAGCGTGCTTGGTTTTGGTATGGGTAATTACAAAGACTCCACGCTCGAGAAGCTGGCTGACAAAGGCAACGGCAATTACGCGTACATCGACACGATGAACGAAGCTCGCAAAGTCCTTGTCGAGGAAATGACCGGTACGCTATTGACCATCGCCAAAGATGTGAAGATTCAAGTCGAGTTCAATCCTGCTGAAGTTAATGCATATCGATTGATCGGCTATGAAAACCGCGCTCTTCAGCATCAGGATTTTAACGATGACAAGAAAGATGCCGGTGACATGGGCGCGGGCCAAACTGTCACCGCGCTTTTTGAGGTTGTACCACGGGGAGTCGAAGTCGCGATTTCAGCTGTCGATCAGCTCAAGTATCAGGAACGGGTTCTGGACACGCGGCGCGCAGCTAACGGGGAAATACTGAACGTCCGCATCCGTTACAAGGACCCGGATGGCAACACAAGCCAACTGATGGAGACGCCCGTAATCGATCGCCGCACAGCATTCAACAACGCCAGCACTGATTTTCGGTTCGCAGCGGCAGTGGCATCATTCGGCATGGTCCTCCGCGACTCAGCGCACAAGGGACAGTCCACAATGGATTCGGTCATTGAGATCGCGGAGAAAAGCAGAGGTGCGGACAAGAGCGGGTATCGTGATGAATTTGTGCAGCTCGTTAGGAAGGCGCGGGCGTTGAAGGGGAATCAATAATGCGCGCGGTACGGGCGGTCTATGACCGCCCACGATCGCGCAATTTTCACATCGTCGGCGGTCATAGACCGCCCCTACAGGAGAAAATCACTACCAACCGCGACGTCCTCCGCGAGGACCACGATCTTCGCGCGGCGCCATTGGCCGGGCTTCCGCGACGGTCATATTTCTCCCGCCGTATTCAGCACCGTTGAATTTCTGAATGGCATCGGCTGCTTCCTGGTCCGATGACATTTCTACAAAACCGAAACCTTTACTCCGGCCGGTGTCGCGATCCGTGATGATCTTTGCGGATTGGACGTTGCCCGCTTGAGAGAAGATTTCCTGCAGTGACTCGTCCGTTGCACTGAAGGGGAGATTACCGACGTATAGTTTCTTACCCATGTACCTCCTCTGAAGACGCGGAGGACATGAGCACCATGCTCCAGCACACTACCGCGACCTAGGAATCCCAAACTTATACCACCGCTTTCCGCGTTATACAATTCGAACAAGCGTTGCTACAACAACGTAGCTTACTTCACACCCAGCCATCCTGCACGCAGCACTTTCATTTGCGCCGACGCATTCGGCATTTCTTCAATCCGATAATCAAACAAATCAGGCGCTCCCAGTTCAATGCTCAATTCGACCATCCGCCGAAATCGGCGCACCGTCACGCTGATGCGATCGCCTTGCTTGTACCGGTTCAGCACCGACATCCAGTTCTCCCGTGAGACACTAGTTCCTCCAATCGACAGCAAGACATCCCCCTGCTGTAGGCCGCCTCGTTCGGCCGGCGAATCGTTCTGTAAAGCTCCGAGACGAAGCGATTGCCGATCATCTCGATCGACAACTATACCGGCCGTGTATGGCTGGCTTGCCGGTGACTTCACAACACGCAGACCCACAGCAGCAAGAGCTTCGTCATAGGGAAGCTGATCGACCCCTCGGACGTACTTGTCGAACCAATACGTCATGTCTCTTCCGGCAACTTCGGAAGTGATTCGGGTGAAGTCCTCTATGGAATAGCCACGGCCTTTCAGGTAATACGAAGCTTTCGGACTCTTGACGTAGAACTCGTCATAGGCACGGCGCATGACGTCATCGAGCGAGCGTTGGCCGCCGGTCCAGCCCCGGATCAGCAGGTCGAGGTTGAGTGCAATCAATTCGCCTTTGAGGTAATAGCTCAGAGATGTGTTAGGCAGGTTCGTGCGTTGACGCTGTACGGCAGAATCGATAAACGGCGCTGCCATTGATGAAGCCTCGGCGCTCATCAGTCTTGCCGCGGGAGAATTCTCAATTGTCCCAATCGTGTCGGCAAGGCTGCGCAGGAATCCCTCGGAATTTTCAAGACCGGCGCGATGGTACATCTCGATCCCGTAGTACTGCGTCAATCCTTCAGCGATCCACAGCGCGCGCGTTGCCGCAGGCCTGGTCCAATCCCATGGGCCAAGTTCAACCGGCCGCAACCGCTTCACATTCCACGCATGAAAAAACTCGTGGGCGGCAGTGGCGAGAGCGCCGTAGTACGCCGTTCGATCGGCCAGGATGCCCGGTTCTATGATCTGGGTGGAGAACAGGTGTTCCATACCATCGCTGGAACGATCGTCAGCCGCGAAGTGAAAAACGAATGTGTAACTATCAAACTCCGGCGGGCCCCACATTGCAACTTCCGCACGCACAATTTTTTCGAGATCCCGCACGAAGGCGGGCCGGCGGCCTCCCTCGTCGCCGCGTGAGTGAACGACGATATGATACGTCTTTCCGTCGACACTGAAATCATCGACAGTCCAATCAGGCCCAATTTCCGTTGGATTGTCGATCAGTGTTTCGTAATTCGGGTATTTCCAATCCTGTTGGCTGGGTCGCTCGGTCCGGCCATTGATAACTCGCCAACCTGACGGCGGTTCGACGTGCAGTTCCACAGGATCAGGCTTGTGGCCGGTGACGTACATAAAGATCTCACCTCCTGTGTAGTTCGCATGCCCCGTATCCAGCTGCGCGAATGTTCCGGACAAGTCATCACCGAATACCTTGTATGTGGCCGTGAGATTGCGGCTTCCCTGCCTTTGGACCCGCCACGTCTGATCATCGATTTTGGTCCAGGCAAGCGTGCGATCCTGCGATCGAGCGCTGAACTCCTGTACATTCGCTGCAAAATCTGCGATCGAATAGCGCCCGGGCTGCCATTTCGGCATTTGGAGATCAATGAAACCTGCGGAGTCATTGGCGGGAATAACAACATTGATCGTCACTTCGAACAGGTGCGACGCCGGACGTGGCATTGTCAGTCGATAGCTGATGCCGTATTGCGTCTGCGTCTGCGGCTGCAGTGGCCCGAACAGAATTAGCGCGAGCGTAAATAGCAGACGAATCATGTATCCCATCCTTGCTTCGATCGTTTTTGCTTCGTCAGGCTGTGCTTTCTCTTTTCATCGACTCGTCGTTGTTTGGCGGCTTGCGAAACTCGTGTTTTGATTCGCGGCATCTGTGGCGTAAGCACACGCCGGAGCAGCTCCGAAAATCGTGCCAGCGCATCAAGACGGTTCAATTCCTGGCTACGCGTCCGCTGGGAGACGACTTGCAGAATCCCCTCTTTGCTGATGCGAGTGGCGAGCTTGCCTATAATTTTGCGTTTTTGCTCTTCGGAGAGAACCGCTGAACCACGGACATCAAACGACAGAGTCACCTTGCTGCTCACCTTATTGACGTTTTGCCCGCCGGGTCCACCGCTGCGAGAGGCGGTAATCCGGATCTCGTTCTCCGGAATAAGAACACCATCCATGACGTGAATCATTCCTGCTCCGCGTCCGTCACGACGATAAGGCCTTCACCAATCGATATAGAAACTCGCGGCCTTCGTAGAACTGCTTCACGCCGAGGCGTTCATCACGACCGTGCGCACGCGTATCCTCGACATCTTCGAAAAAACCCGAAACGCCGTAGGTCGGTATCCCCGCATTTCGCAGAAACAAACCATCCGTGGCGCCCGTGGACATTGAGGGAACGACGGGAACTCCGGGCCAAATTTCTGTGGTGATTTTCTCGATCGCACGAAAGACTTCGGGCTTCAGCGGCGATGGCTCGCTCGGCGTCGCGTCGTCGATCGCAGATACTGAGATTTTTGGATCCTGCAAAACGCGTATCAGCGTAGACCGCACTTCAGAAGAAGAATCTCCCGGAAGAATGCGGCAATTCACAATGGCTCGCGCTGTTTGTGGCAGCGCGTTATCCGCGTGGCCCGCTTCCAGGCGCGTCGCCACGCAGGTCGTTCTCAAGAGCGCATTGTCGTAAGGTGACTTGGAAAGCCGCTCGGCAGCGGCGCGATCGTAAGGGTTTTTAGCAACAGCCCTCATATCCGCCGCGGTCTGGCCGGAGTAGAGCGTCGCCATACGCTTATAATATTCGGTGGTCACCTCATTCAGCTTGATGGGAAATTGATATTTCGACAGCCGGGTCAAGCCTTCGGCAAGACGATAAATGGCGTTGTCTTTTACGGGCCGTGAGCTGTGGCCGCCGGAGTTGCGGGTTTCGAGTCGAAAGCTTTGATAGATCTTTTCGCTCGACTGAACGGCGTTGAGGACATACTTGCCCTCCTTTATCTGACTTTCGCCGCCTTCATTCAAAGCGTATTCCGCGTCGATCAATTCACGGTGATTCGCTAGAAGCCATTGAACCCCGTTGTAATCACCGCCTTCTTCATCAGCCGTAAGGGCGATGATCAGATCACGATCAGGTACGAAATGCTGCTGCCGATATCGGATGAATGTAGCGACCCAGACTGCGGCCATCGCTTTGTCATCCGTCGTTCCACGTCCCCAAAAAAAGCCATCCTTCTCTAGAAACTTGAATGGGTCGACCGACCAGTCGTCTCGCACAGCCTCAACGACATCCAAATGCGCGACGAGCAACAGCGGCTTTCGCCGGCCCGCTCCACGATAACGGGCGACAAGATTTCCCTTACGGTCGTGTGGACCTAGGACCTGGACGTCCGCGTCGGGAAAGCCGGCATCTTTCAGCCGAACAGCCATGGCTTGCGCGGCCTTGGTCGTGTCGCCGATGGAATCGGAAGTATTGATCTCGATGAGTTCCCGAAAAATGTCCCGTGCAAGCTGGTTGTCTGCGCTATCGTCCGCGAGAACGGCGAGAACAACGAGGACTGAAATAAGGCGGACCATCCTTCCTCCAAATCTTAGCCGCGGAGCTCATTCATCGAGATGGTGTGAGCGACTCCCTCGCTCGCTTCGCGCGATTCTCCCCCTCCGTGAGGGGGAGAGCCGCCGGAGGCGGCAGGGGTCGCTCACACATCATCTCGAATAACCTATTGACCAGCTCCGCTATCGCCCACCGAAGTCGACATCATCAGGAAGTTCATTTTTATCAGTCGCTGGATCATATGGAAAGTGCGTCGCGAGTTCCTCACCCACCTTCTCTATTGCGTTCAGCAGACCACCTGTAAAATCACCTTCCCGAAACCTCGCCGAAATAACCGCAGCGACGCTATCCCAAAACTCCTGACCCACACGCTCGTGAATTCCCTGATCGCCGAGCACAACGAACTTTCGACGGGACGGCACGACAAACAAAAGCACTCCATTGCGGTCCTTTGTGCGCGTCATTCCGAGCCGTACGAAAGCCTTATCTGCGGCCGTCTCGATATTGCCCCAGAAAAGCCGCGACACGGAGACGCAAATCTCGCCCGAAGTCCGGTGCTCTGCAGCCTTAATTGCGTTTTTGATTCTTTCGCGGTCAACAGTCTGCAGCAGCTGCTTGCGAGTCATTACCATGATCCACTGGCTCCTCCTCCGCCCGATCGCCCACCGCCACCGCCAAAGCCGCCACCACCGCCCCAACCACCGCCGCCCCAATCCCCGCCACGTCCACGCCCTCCAGAAAGGATGCTCGCCAGGAGATAGAGTGCGAGTGTCGGATGCGTCGCAAGGATTGACAGAACAATCAAACCGATGATCCCGAATACAATCAACTGGCCAAGTGTCATTGGCCGTTCATTGCGATCCCTATCTCGCCCGGGTTGCCCAGCGAGACCGCCGCCTCCGATGACGGTCATCACTGCATCCATTCCTGCGTTCACAGCGCCGTCGCGATCGCCTGCCTGAATTCGCGGGACGATCACGTCGTTGATGATGCGCCCGGCAATTGCGTCCGGAACTACGGGTTCGAGGCCGTAACCCACTTCGAAGCGGAGTTTCCGGTCAGCCGACATGACAAACAGTACCAGCCCATCATCGATACCTTTCCGCCCTACTTTCCATTTCGCAAATGCCCGCACCGCCCAGTCTTCGATGGGTGCGTCACCTGTCGTCTGGCCGATATAGACGATGAGTTGATGACCTGTTGAACGCTCGTAGTCTTCCAGTCGCCCGTT
>DATFXZ010000591.1:0-6900 GCA_035315305.1 Terriglobia bacterium
GTCTGGAGAGCACCGCGAAGCACGTCCTCGCTCGCTTTTCCCAGCACGATGTGCGTCATCCCCATGCGACCCCACCCGCCCGCGATTGGCACGAAGACCTCCGGCAATTCCCCTACAAAAGCCGCCTGTTCCTCAGGCGTGAGAACCAGATTTCCATAGCCGTGGGCCTGCGACGCGAGTGTCGCGAATATCCGACCACCGACGCGGAAGTCAACAGCGCCCATGTGTGAGCCTTCTTGTGTACCTTCGAGGCTCAGCGCGATCCGCTTGAAATCCGCCACGGTCATGCCCGCGGCTTTCCTTCGCGATGTCATACGTATCCTCTTGGAATTACCGATTCGGCGTAACAAAGTTAACCGGTCAGTCTGCGTTTAAATGCTCGGCAGCGACGATCGCAGCGATTTTTGACTCGTCCTGCAGGATAGTTCGATAGATCCACGTGTACCACGGTTTTCGCTTGATGACTTCCAAGGTCCGCGTTTCTCCGATCAACTGCCGATCCACGTGGATTTCAAGGTAACAATCTACGAGGTGACCATACGTGCTGTATTCGGTATCGGCCCCGTCGGGTAGTCCGACAGGAACCCGCGGATACAACCGTCGCAGTTGTCGAAGCGCCCGTTCCATCTCGTTCGGATGATTTCGCAACCACCAGTGGAGCTGCTCATGCAGGAAGCTCGACAACAACTCATCTTCGGATCCTGCGAACCGGACATTCAGTGTCAGCACCGGGAAAGCATGATTGGTAGCCTCCCGATCGAAAATCACGCGTCGGGTGAAGAGGTACTTACGAAGATCGTATTTCGTGAGGATCGCCTGGAGCTCCGCTTGTGCCTGTAATTCTCTGGGTCCTCCATGTGCCGTTTGAATATCAACCGAATCGGCCGCGGTGTACCAGAGTAGGAACATTGCCAAAGACGTAAACGCTTTCAACAAGGTGTCCTCCGAATTGTTGCAAGAATTTTACGTCCGGTAGGCAACCGCACCTATCGTTCGATTGGCCGGTCCAACACGATCTCGATCATAGTGCCTGGCTCGAGAACGAGAGCGTCTCCTCGGCGGA
This sequence comes from Terriglobia bacterium, assembly GCA_035315305.1. Classification (GTDB taxonomy): domain Bacteria; phylum Acidobacteriota; class Terriglobia; order 20CM-2-55-15; family 20CM-2-55-15; genus 20CM-2-55-15. The sequence goes on from DATFXZ010000591.1 coordinate 1,064, forward strand.
TCAATGCTGCCAATCCAGATCCCGCTGCACCTGCGGCGGCGCCAACGGCAGCCCCCTTGGCCGCTCCTCCGACGCCTCCGCCATAGACACCACCGACGACTGCTCCAGTCCCGGCTCCCTTAGCGGAGTCTGTCAGGACTTCTTCGCCATCATCACCCTTATCCCGCACAATAGTCGCCTCGCCCTTGCGCTCCACTGTCCCACCGGTTCCTCCAAGACTAGCGTAGATTTCGAAAGACGCACCTGTGGGTAACGTGATGTGTTGAAAACTGAAAGTCATTTCCGCTCTTCCTTTGATGCGGCCTGGCTGGGTGACGTGGGAAATCTTGCCGCGCACGAAACTTCCCGCGGGGATCAGAATCTCGTTGTTCACCGCGATTGGGACGGCGGTCTGTGCATAGATGCCGTCGCCTTCCTTGGCGTGCTTTGTGCTGATGCGGCTCGTCAGGTTCACTGGAATGACAGTCCCCGCCGGAACCATGCGAGCCGATGTCGTCGCGTCGGTCGCGACTGTCTCCGGCGCGGGAACAGCCGCGGTCTGCATCAAAAGTGCGACTAGTAGTAGCGTCATGATCGATCTCCTAAGCTATGTTGAGACCGATCTCTTTGGACGAGGATCCGTTTGATAGGTCTTATTTTGTGTTTGTTAAATCGGCGAAGAGATCATCTGCGGGACTTGTCTTGCGCAAAACTCTCAAATAAATTAACGAAACTTCGAAAGGGGAACAAGACTGTGCACACACTTATTCTGCTCGGCAGCCTGATTGTCGCCGTTCCCTTCCAATCGCAAACGCCGGTCGCGAAAGAACCAGCGTTTGAAGCGGCGACAATAAAGCCATCGACTCCAGGCGATCGTAGCGGCAGATTCGCCAGGATGCAGGGAGCACATCAGTTTGTCGCTAGAAATTACACGCTCAAATACCTCGTGTCTTTCGCGTACAACATTCCGCCGCGTCTCATTTCGGGCGGCCCTACATGGGCCGATTCTGATCTGTACAACATTCTTGCCGCGACACCGGGCGACGATCGACCCAACGTCGATGAACAAATGTTAATGGCGCGGAAACTGCTTCAGGACCGGTTCAATCTAGCTTTCCATCGCGAAAAGAAAGAACTCCCGGTTTATGTGCTCACAGTTGTCAGGACCGGATCGAAGCTCAAGGAAAGCACGGCCCCGCCGGATAGTCAGCCTGAGCTGGTGAATCGAGTGTTTCCGAATCGCATCCTTCTACCGGCACGAAACGCCACCATGGAGCAATTCGCCTCAATGTTGCAGCGGGCCGTACTTGATCGTCCGGTGCTGGATAAAACAGAGCTTCGCGAAAAGTACGACTTCGATCTGGAGTGGACGCCAGATGATACCCAGTTTGGCGGAGCTTTGCCGCCCGTAAGGCCTGAAGACGCCGAAAAGCCTGATTTTTTCGCTGCTCTTCAACAACAACTTGGGTTACGGATGGAATCAGGCAGAGGCCCGGTTGAAGTGCTCATCATCGACAGCGTTCAGAGACCTTCGGAGAATTGAAAATCAGAATCGGTGCAGATATGACGCTTTGAAGAACAGACCGCGGCTGACGGTCATGTACCTCGGCTTAAAGTCGTTCGGGACGAGCGGATCAGCGGGCGCACTCTGCTTTTCATAAAGCGATCCATAGCCTGCATGAAAAACCGTTCCCGGAACGACTTCGTACATTGCTAAGAAGTCTGTGAGCAGCCGGTGTTGCGAGCTGTCGAACTGTTCGAGAAGCCTCAAGCGGAAATGTTTGTCGAACTGGTACGTGGTTTGGGTGTTCACGATGGTAACGGTGTATATCCGCTCTCCATTGGATGCGCGGTTGAAGCGCGTCGTGCTGTAGTCCACGTTTTGTTGAAAATGCTGGTTCGGTTGAAACGAGAATCCAAACGAATTGTACTTTGATCTTCCTTGAAACGGATTGATCTTGTCGTAGTAAATGTCGCGGGATTTGATGAAACCGCCGTTGATACTTAACCAGCGGAAGATTTGCACTGAACTGTAGATATTGACGTCCGCTCCGGTTCGAAACCGGCGACCGATCCAAGGCTCGTGCCCTTGACCATGCGCAATATTCAGGTAGCCCTGGCGTGTGAAGTGGAACCGAATACCTGTATTTAAGAAATCCTCGCTTCCGTCCTGCACCTGGTCGTGTCCACGTTTTGCAAAGTAGAACGGATGAACGCGTTTCAACCAGAAGTTGCTGCCTTCCTTTGGATAAAAATTGATTTCTCCGAAAGACCACCCTGAAGTGAAACCTGTGCGATTGTAGAATGCAGTGTCCATTTGAAAGTCACGGCCGTAGTGTTCGATTTGATTGGACCAGCCGAATCTTCTGCTCGTATAGCTATAGGAGAATTGCGATCCAACCGCATGCGTGCTGTCGCTGGAACTGACGCCGGTCTGTGATTCGAGGGCGGTGGCCGAAATCTGTTGAGTCGGTGAAAGCCTGATCGAAAAATCGCCGCCTTCGACTCGGTTGTGGCGGCCGGCGTGTTCCGTATCGGCTACGATGACTCCAAAGTAATCCGATTTTCCCAGCGAATATGTCGCGCGGCCGATTGTGAAGAGCTTGTGCCGGCCGATGATCGCGTCGCCGCGGTTACCGATATCTTCCGGGGTCTCATCGGCAGCATTCAGCAATCCGAAAGTCACCTTGCCGGCTGTGCCAGTCAGCTTGCTTCCTAGGATCGGATTGATGATGCGCCGAGTGTGCACGGCAGTTCGCATATTGCCGTCCCCGCCAGTGCCGGCGATGTTGAACAAGCCCATTCCTTCCATGAAGAACGGTCGCTTTTCGGAATAAAAAATAGGGAAGCGCTGATTGACTTGAACCTGGAACGCGTCGCTTTCTACCTGGCTGAAGTCCGGGTTGATCGTGGCGTCAAGTGTGATATTCGAGGTGATGCCGTACTTGGCGCTCAGTCCGAAATCCTTCTTCTGATCGACAGGTTTCCATTGATTCGTGGCCGGCTCGCGTATTTGGCTTATCCCGTACGTAACGCTTGGTAGCAGCTCGATCAGCCTCGGTTGCTTGAGGTCGCTGAATAAGAGGTGACCGGGGTGATCGAACACCCATTGACCCGGAAGCATCTCCGGCCAGGAATACGACACGCCGGTCCTGCTGATCTTGCGAAAAAACAGGATCCCCATTCGCACCTGACTCCCGCCAGAGAAGCGGATTGTCTGCAACGGCAAGCGGATTTCGACCGTGTAGCCGTCGTCGCCAACCTTCGCTGCGCTGTCCCACAAAAGGTCGGCTTCAAATTGCTCGCCGGACGCCGATGTGTTCAGCGCGTCCATTTGAATGCCGCTGGGGTTGACGAACAAATGGTATGCCGTTTGGCCGGTGCCGGCAGAATCCAGGCTCATCGCAATCCAGTCATCGTTAAATGCAGCGTCGCGGCGGCTGATCGTGGTGCGAATCTTGTCGGGTTCTGTATCGAAACAGTGGAACGCGAAATACAGATAGCGATCGTCATATGCGATGCGTACTTCAGTGCGCTGATCGGCGTGTCCGCCGCGGAGCGGGTTGTAGGCGACCCATTCGCCCAGCGGCAATGGCTCTCGGTTCCAAACTTCGTCATTCAGAATTCCGTCGATTTTAGGCGGTTCTACCGCACGAGCGATCTTAAACTCCGCCGGTTCCTGGGCACGGAGAGTAAGTGTTGCGCAGACAATTATCGCGAGAAGCGTAACCGTTCTTTGCATTTGAGAGAGACCGCGCGAGTCAGCGATAAGTTACGAAATCGGAGAGATTTTGTTCAATGGCTTTTTGGGGCCCGGCTCCGCGGATTACTCGGTGAGCTATGATTCTCCGCCATGAAAACAGATTTGGATAAAAAAGTGGTTCTGATCACAGGTGCGTCAGGCGGGATCGGCTCGGCGATAGCGCGGCAATTTGCGACTGAAGGCGCAAGACTTGTGCTCCACTATCGGGAGGGGAAGGCGAGAGCGGAGGCACTGCAACACGAAGTGAAGCAGGCGGAATCCATCATCGTAAAGGCGGATCTCACACGTGAGCGCGAAGTCGGGCGATTATTTGATCAGGCGCTCGCGCGGTTTAAACGTGTCGATACACTCATTGCCAATGCAGGATCGTGGGAGACGGCCGATGTTCCACTCCATAACATGCGGCTCGGGCAGTGGCGCTACACAATTGATCATGTCCTTACGAGCGTTTTTCTGAGTCTGCGGGAATTCTTCGAGATCATTGTGCGACAAAAGCGCGGCAACGCTCTGCTGATTGCTTCGACATCCGGTGTTTTCGGCGAAGCCGGACACGTCGATTACTCTGCAGCAAAATCTGCAATTGCCTTTGGTGTGACACGTTCCCTGAAAACAGAAATCGCACGTATCGCGCCGCATACTCGCAACTATTGTGGCGGCCGCGTTAATTGCATCTGTCCCGGCTGGACAATTGTGCCGCGCAACGCAAGTAAGCTGGGAAACAAAGATGTCATCCGCCGGGTCGCCGCTACCATGGCTTTGCCGAAGATCGCCCGGCCGGAAGACATAGCCGGCGCGGCCGTGTTCCTCTCTTCAGATTCATTGGCCGGCCACATTTCGGGTCAAACGCTTGTCATTGCAGGTGGTATGGAGGGAAGGTTATTGTGGAGGCCGGAAGAAATCGATCCGGATTTGGCGTGAGTCGCACAATGAAAACAATGAATAACATCAATGCCAAGAAAAAAGAGTTGTCTCCAGAACAACGTGAAGAACTACTCAGAGTGTTGAAAGCCCGTTTTGAGAAGAACATGAACCGCCATAAAGGTCTTGAATGGGCGAAAGTACAAGACAACCTCCAAAGTAATACTGAAAAATTGTGGTCACTCAATCAAATGGAAAGAAGCGGCGGTGAACCGGATGTTATTGGCCATGATAAAAAGACGGCTGAATACATTTTTTATGATTGTTCGGCGGAAAGTCCTAAAGGCCGGAGAAGCGTTTGTTACGACCGTGCAGCCCTGGAGTCAAGGAAAGAACATAAACCAGAAAATACTGCTGTCGATATGGCGGCTGCCATGGGCGTTGAAATTTTAACGGAAGAACAATATCGACACTTGCAGACACTTGGAAATTTCGATACGAAAACGTCGAGCTGGGTGAAAACACCTTCTGATATTAGAAAACTCGGCGGCGCCCTCTTTTGTGATTGCCGGTACGACACTGTCTTCGTGTATCACAACGGTGCCGAGTCTTATTACGCTGCCAGGGGATTCCGTGGCTCGCTAAGGGTCTAATGAGAACGGGTCGCCTATTTGAGTCCGAGTTTCTTGCGAGCCGCGAGCAGGCGCATCGACTCGCGAATGCGCTTGTCGCGTGTCTCCGTTCGCTTGGCCGTGTGAATCCAGGCGACGAAGTAACGACGATAGCTGGGCGCTAGTTCCTGAAAGAATTCCCAAGCGTTGGTGTCCTCCTGGAAGGCCTTGGCGATGTAACTAGGCAGGTCGGGAATCACTGGTTTTGCGGCGTAGGTATTGTCCGTTGGCGCTGCTGCGAGGCCGGACGCCGTGAGCAGGCCTGCGGCCTTGAGCTCAACCCACCGTTTTCGGTTAAGACTCGACCATTTGCTGGTCGGCTGTCTCGGCGTGACCTTTATGGCATATCGATCGTCATCGAGGCGTTTGACGAGACTGTCGATCCATCCGAAGCACAGCGCCTCCCGGACCATGTCTTCGTAGGGAATCGATTCCTGCCCGGTGTGAGCTTTATAAAAAACGCACTGAATCCCCGGGCTCGACGCATAGTTTTTGGCCAGCCACGCGCGCCACTCCTTGCGGGTTTTGAAGTGTAAGGTCGTGAGTTCTGAACCCATGCGCAGATG
>DATFXZ010000592.1:0-3268 GCA_035315305.1 Terriglobia bacterium
CAACCTTTCCGGATAGTAAAGTGAACGCTGTTCACAAGGCGCCATCTGACTACCCGGGCGGCAAAGAGGGCGATGTGCTGACGGTGGAGTTCACTGTTTTGGGTATTCCCTGTCTCGGTCTCAACGGCGGTCCCACGTTCAAGCACAGCGAGGCTTTCTCCTTCCAGATCGCGACGGAGAATCAGGAGGAGACGGACCGTTACTGGAACGCGATCGTCGGCAATGGCGGCCAGGAAAGCCAGTGCGGTTGGTGCAAGGACCGCTGGGGCCTCTCTTGGCAGATCACTCCGCGTGCGCTAATGGACGCGCTTGCGGCTGGTGGCGGCGAGGCAAAACGTGCCTTCGAGGCAATGATGCCGATGAGGAAAATCGACATCGCCACCATCGAAGCAGCGCGGCGAGGCTGACATAAACACAATTCCGGACGCGGAATCCCGTAGACCTCGCTCTGGCACAGACGATCACTTTCCGAGATAACCTGAGGAGACGCCGCGTTACTTTAACTCCACGATGATGGCGCGCGCCGAGCCTTTGACGACTTCTTCCGTGTGCGACCGATTTGGCCGATTGAACTTCGTCAGTCCGAACGAAATGGGATTTACATCTACATTACCTTCGGGCGTTGTTGATTTCAGTTCGCCGTCGGCCAGGTACACCACCACGACATCCTTATCATGGAAGTGCATGGGCGTCGGCTTACCCGCCGTCCATGTGTAATCCCAGATGATCACGCGATCATTTTCCAGAACCTTCTTCACCTCCGGCCGCGGAAACGCCAGCGGATACTTCGTCTTGTTCTCGAGCGGCGGAACGGAAACGTTTTTCAGCTCGATAACGATGCCATGTTGCGGCATGGGATGCGTGGTGCCCTTCGGCACAAAATAACCAGTCGTTCCATCCAGGTCTATGGCGACGACATCATCCCCACGCGGTCCGATTGTTAAGGGTTTCCCCTTTCTTTCGGAGAGTGCTGGAATTCTGACTTCACGTACGCTCACGCGATTGTTGTCGATGACGGGCTTCGCTTCCTGCAGGGGCGCGGCCAGGAGGAAAAACAGCATCAATGTCGAGGTGAACATGAGCGTGATTGTACAAGGTTCCGCGATGTTCGCCGTTTCCTTTATCGCAAAACGTCGAATTCCAGAATGCCCGATTGAATGGTTCCTTTCCAGAAGTGTCGCGTCCGCCCGCCATCAATTTCGATCAGCAAAGACCGTAACCGAGGGTGTCTGAACGCTCAGCATCGGGAATGGGCCATCCAGATCGCCAGGTTTGTACGATGCGATCATGTTCGGTCGCGAGTCGGTATCCACGATGACACCAAACCACGGAAGCATCATTTCATCTGAAGTCATCTCGCCCCATATGACTGGTTTGTCCGGAGTAGGGTTAAGCGGATTGTTCGCGGAATTATCGTGATGCGCCGTCACGATCATTCGAGTCCCCTTAGTAACTTTTATCGGCTTTGCAAGCTCGTAACCAAGCTGCCAGTTGAAGTTAAACTTCGCGCTCAACACGGTTTCTTTCCGTCCATCGGGATGGACCAGACGGAAGGTCATGTCTTTCCCGCGCAAATGCATGTGAGGCATGAACCACGCCAACTCGGCATCTTGCTCGAATGTCAGTTCGCCCTTCGTTTCCCAGTTGGATGCGCCTGCCGGGATGGGTTTGCGGGAGTCAACAAGATGTTCCGGCGCCATCAGGACGAAGCGGCGGTGGGCAGGCGTCTTGGCTATGGTGAAGCCGATTTTTGTCAGATCCGCCGTTTCCTTTCCATTCGGCGTGTAATGAACCTCGATACGGATCGGGGTTCCAGCGCGAATCAATTTCGCGGAGTCTGTGTAGCGGAAGTCCAAGGGCAATGTGCCGGGTGCATAGACGGCTTCCATCGTTGTGAATACGCCATGGCCGGTTCGTCGTTCTTCATGTCGCGCGAAAATATCGGAATACGAACCACCGCCGGGACGGTTGGGGATGACGTCCACAGCAGTGGATAAGACGGCGGGTCTCAAGATCGCGCGAGGCGGTGCGCAATTGACACACTTTCTGCCACTTACGGCTGGCGGTGGAGGAGGGGGAGGCATTCTCTGTTCAGGGATCTGGACAATGACATGATGCACGACTGATGGATCACCCGGTCGAATTTCAATCGACGTGACCCAGGTGTCTTGCTTGAAGGGATTCGGAACTACGAATTGCTGGATCTCGCCTCGGCCTTTCGCGTGGACAACATACGGCTCTCGCATTGAAACGACAACATCTGGACGAATTCGCCACCCTTCAATCCAGTGAATGTCCGGCGGCCGATCTGCAGATTCGCCTTCATCTGAACCGGTGTCAGCCCATGCCGCAAGCGTATCGATGTTCGCTTGCGTCAGCTTCGGAGCGTTGCGCAACTTTGCATAGTGTGGATCCGCGAACCAGGGCGGCATTTGTCTATTGATAACCGCAGCCTTTATCGCTTTCGCCCAGGGGCGGGTGCTGCTGTATGTCAGAAAGGACATCGGAGCCAGGCCGTTGGGCCGATGACAGATCTGACAATTCCGCTGCAATATCGGGAGGACATCTTTATTGAAGGTCACGCCTGGAGTGCCATCCAAAGAAGACTCTGAAGGAGCCTCTGTCCCCAACAGCGTCATTGCCGTGAGCAGAACGAAAACGATAAAGCGCGTCATAGTGCCTCTCCATGAATCGTTAGTGATTGTTACCAAAGCCGAACCGTACAAAACTTAGGCTGTGTCTTCGTTCGTACCGTCCACAGCAAGTACTACAAGCATTGCAGCAAACCCAAGATGATGGATTAAAGACACCAGGCGAACTAAAAAAGTTGCAGGAAAGCTCCAGGTTTTTTCTATGAAGTGGATCCTGCGATCACGACGCGGCAGTAGAGAGTTCGGCCGTCGAAGTCAACACATATCGCCCGCCGATGAAGTCCGTGATCACATAGCCTCGCTGGAAGTACTCTTGGCAAGCGGCTCGAACGCGATCTTGCCAGGCTTTTGCGGCGACAAGATCTGTCCGTCGCAGTTCGTTAATGTTTTCGGGAATTTCAAGAAGAATGGCATTCTCATCCGCAGCCCTCACTCGATCCGAGTTCAGGTGCCATTCCGCCACCAATCGATCCGTAGGTAGACCTTGGTGCAGAGCGCTGCTCGAATAGCCGTAGACGTTTTCCTCGTAGCGTCTGACGATGACGCCGAGCTTGTGCAGATTGAAGTGTGCGTTGAGAGACTGCAGCGGATCGAATGTCCAGTGGATCTCATCGATT
>DATFXZ010000593.1:0-3966 GCA_035315305.1 Terriglobia bacterium
GATCGTCTTGCCGAACGGCTTCGAATACACTGAAGCCGAAATGGGTAATGCTGTGCAATTTCAAGTGAAGGCTGGTTCTGACTTGCGCATGGATTATGCCAACACGTACGCACAGCTGAATCGGTTTGAGTGGAAGAATACATAGGCGGCAAGCTTGTGGAATACGCGCGCGTCTTGCTCCACGCCATCTCGAGTGGGGCTGGGCCACACTCTTTCGCCGCAGTTACGCGTGTTAACATACGCAGCATGCCATTCCGACGAGTCTTCCTCTTTACGATCGCTATTGTGTTTCTATTTTCCCTTTCTACTCCCGCTCAAAACGGGACAAGCCGGATCGACAGCGCATTCCAGAAATTTTGGGCCGCTAAATCTCCTGAAGAGGCGGAGCGCAACATCGATGACATCATTAAATCCGGCGTCACCTTCGATGAGGCATACCGCCGGTTGAAGGCCGGCAGAACTTACACCAGTCAAAGCACAGGTATCGTAAAACTCAGCTATAAGAATAAGGAAGGAATCGAACACTTCTATGCCCTCAACGTCCCCGCGACATATGATCCCGCGAAGCGATATCAGGTCCGGTTTCAGCTCCATGGTGGTGTGAGCGGCCGTGATAGTAATCAACCGCGAGGGACGGGCGAGTCTCCGCTCCAAGGCGCAGAACAAATCTACGTCGTGCCTTACGCATGGAATGCCGCCCCATGGTGGGACGATGATCAGGTCCTGAATCTGGCTGCGATTACCGATTCACTCAAGCGCATATACAACATCGATGAGAACCGTGTCGTCGTCGCCGGCGTTTCGGATGGCGGGACGGGAGCGTACTACATCGCAATGCGGGATACGACACCGTACGCGAGTTTTCTTCCGCTGAACGGATTCATTATGGTCATCGCGAACGCCAGGATCGACGACGGTCAGGTGTTCCCCAACAACTTGCGGAATAAACCGTTGTTTGTTGTGAATGGCGGGAAGGATCCTCTTTATCCGATATCGGAAGTCGAACCGTTCGTGAAGCACTTAATGACTGGCGTCAATGTTGAATACCACCCGCAGCCGGATGCGGGACACAACACCGCCTGGTGGCCCGAACTAAAGGACAGCTTCCAGAAATTTGTAGCATCGCATCCGCGTGATCCGCATCCAGACAGTCTGACGTGGGAAACCGCCAACCTGGATCACAATCGGGCGCACTGGCTTCTGATCGATCAGTTCAATCTGCAGCCTGACGATGCCCAGCCCCTGCCCGACCTGAACCTGATGCGTTCGGTTCCGCTGTTCAGCCGCCCAAACCGCCCAGGCCGCGTCGACATCACCGTGAACAGAAACACCATCCAGGCAACAACTCGAGGAGTGGCGGGATTCACGCTTCTTCTCTCCCCCGATAAATTCGATTTCAGTCAACCCGTTAAAGTGGTCGCCAACGGTCGAACGGTCTTTGAAGGCCGCGTGGAGCGCGATTTGAAAACGCTTCTCAAATGGGCCGCACGCGACAATGACCGGACGATGCTCTACGGCGCGGAAGTAAAGATCAAACTCGCGCGCTGACACGCATGCGTCGCGCACCGCGTGGTATATTTCCCCTTTTATATCTCAAGGAGAATTGATGGCCGGGGCTTTGATGGACAAGATTGTCTCGCTTTGCAAGCGGCGCGGATTCTTATTTCAGGGCAGCGAACTGTATGGAGGATTGCAAGGCGCGTGGGACTACGGTCCGATGGGCGTGGAGTTGAAGAACAACGTCAAGCGGGCCTGGTGGCGCGCCAACGTCTATGAGCGCGACGACATGGAAGGTCTCGATGCAGCCATCCTCATGAACAGGCTCGTGCTGAGATACTCTGGGCACGAAGCAACTTTCTCCGACCCCCTCGTGGACTGCCGCAAATGTAAGAAGCGGTTTCGTGCCGACCAGGTCGATCCCAACGAAAAGTGTCCTGAAGGTGGAACACACAATCTAACCGAACCGCGTCCCTTCAACTTGATGTTCAAGACGATCGTAGGACCGATCGAAAGCGAAGAGAACGTCGCATATTTGCGGCCGGAAACGGCACAGGGCATCTTCGTCAATTTCAAGAACGTGCTGGATTCAACGAATCGCAAGCTGCCGTTTGGAATCGCTCAAGTCGGAAAGGCATACCGCAACGAAATCACACCTAAGAATTTCATCTTTCGTGTCCGCGAATTCGAGCAACTGGAAATTGAATTTTTTGTGATGCCCGGCACAGATGAAGAATGGCATCGGCGATGGATCGCTGATCGCGTTGCCTGGTATCAGCAATATGGGATTCGCCCGGAGAACTTGAAGCAATACGATAACAAGCCAGAGGAACTGGCCCATTACTCGAAGGCAACAACCGATCTGCTTTATCGCTTTTTCCCAGAGCGCGAAGATGAGGCCAGACAATTCGATGAAGTGGAAGGCATCGCGAATCGTACAGATTACGATCTGACGGCCCACACAAAAGGTGGAAGGACGGTGTTCAAAGACGGCTCCTTCATGCCGAACGAACATGCTGTCCTGAAGCAGACATATTTCGACCAGGCAACGAACACGCACTTGACGCCTTATGTGATCGAACCGTCGGGCGGGGTGGATCGAATCACTCTTGCTTTCTTGATGGATGCATTCGAAGAGCAGAAACTCGAGGGCGGCAAGGAGCGGACAGTTCTACATTTGCACCCGGATCTTGCACCGGTTAAAGTCGCCGTGATTCCACTCGCGCGCAACAAGCCGGATATGGTGGAGTTGGCCAAACGCATCAAGAACGGCCTTCAGGCGAGCGGAAAGCTACGGTCACTGTTTGACGACAGCGGCAACATCGGAAAATGTTACGCGCGGCAGGATGAGATCGGTACACCGTTCTGTGTCACGGTGGACCATCAATCTCTCGAAGATCGCCAGGTGACTGTTCGGCATCGAGACACAATGCTGCAGGACCGGATTTCTATCGATTCGCTGGAGCGTTATCTGAACGAGCGGTTGCAGTCGTGAACAGCCACGACTGAAGGGGCATGTTGCTCAATGTAAATCAAGATCGTGTGTGAGCGACCCCCTCGCTCGCTTCGCTCGCGTCTCCCCCTCACGAGGGGGAGATCAAGTTTATTCTCCCCCTCGTGAGGGGGAGAGCCGCCGAAGGCGGCAGGGGGTCGCTCACACATCATCTTGATTTACATTGAGCAACACGCCCCGAATACCGCTACGGCCCACATCATTTATACGGCTTGCGTTTGAATTGTTCAGCCTGAGCCTTGATATTGGAATCGCAATCCAGTGCCAGAATGGCATCGTACTCCTGAAGCGCCTGGGTGCGCTGGCCGCCGCTATCGTAAATCTTCCCCATCCATAAATGCGCATTTGCCTTATCGTTGGCTGGAGCCTCCTTACTCTTTACCACATGACCGAACGCATCGATCGCTGCATCCAGTTGGAGGCGATCGACGTTGCTGGTGCCCAGCAAGTAGTAGACCTTGTGCGCGGCGAGGCGCTCATAGCCGTCCTTCCTGCCCTCGACTTTGGTGAGAATCTGCTCATACGTGCGTACGGCGTCGTCCCAGCGTTGCATCTTCCTGTAAGTTGAACCTTCAGCCATTTCAAATATGAAGTTACGCGGATACCGCATGTGAAGTTCGCTCACGATTTTCAATGCATCGTCGTATCGCTTTTCTCGGTTGTAGACCACAATTAACATCATCCGCGCATCCGTCGACGTGTTCTTTCCTTTCGCTGCGGCCGTTTCGAGTTGTTGAATACCGAGTTCTTTGCCGGCGCTACGTATGCCGAGCGGCAGCAGGAGAAACCGAACGAACCCTGGAATGACGCCGACAACATAGTTAAACGTGCCAATCGACATCCGCGCATCATCAAAGGTTGGATCGATTTCGAGAACTTGTTGATGCAAGTCGCGTGCGGTTTTCGCCTTGCCGCCGGCGCTCAGGTATGAACGTTTTGCGCTGGCTTCGAAACTA
>DATFXZ010000594.1:0-3558 GCA_035315305.1 Terriglobia bacterium
AAAGCGACGGTCTTTGAGATTTCAGGCACTCGAACCATCGGCCGCCGTGAGCTGGCGCCGTTGAACTGGACCGGCGTCGAACGCGTCCTGTTCAAGACCGAAAATTCCAAGCATTGGCAGGATGGAGAATTTTACGAAGACTTTGTTTACCTGGATCCGGACGGAGCCGAGTTTCTCGTTCAGCAAAGGTTGCGTCTGGTCGGAATCGATTATCTTTCCATCGACAGATTCAAATCGGAATCTCATCCCTCACATTTCGTTCTACTGGAAAAATCGATTCCGATTCTCGAGGGGCTAAATCTCAGCGCGGTTGCGCCGGGCGAATATACGTTGGCGGCATTACCGCTCAACCTGCAGGACGCCGACGGTGCTCCGACGCGCGTCATCTTGATGGACTGATTATGCAAATTGAAAGCATTAAAGCGAGAGAGGTTTTGGATTCTCGAGGGAATCCAACGGTCGAAGTCGATTGCCTCTTGGAAGGCGGTATCAGAGGCCGTTCAATCGTACCTTCAGGGGCATCAACCGGAGAACACGAAGCCCTTGAACTGCGCGACGGCGACAAAAAACGCTACCTCGGCAAAGGCGTACTCAAAGCAATCCACAACGTCAACAGCGTCATCGCCCCTGCCTTGACCGGGCAGGACGCGACGCTGCAATCACATATCGATCAGGTAATGATTTCGATGGACGGCACGAAGAACAAGTCCAAGCTTGGCGCGAACGCAATGCTCGGTGTCTCCATGGCTGTCGCACGCGCGGCAGCGCAATCACACGGGCTGCCTCTGTTCCGATACATCGGAGGTGTGAAAGCCAGCGTGTTGCCGGTACCGATGATGAATATCGTGAACGGCGGCGCGCATGCGGATAACAATGTCGACCTCCAGGAATTCATGATCATGCCGATTGGCGCGCCAACCATGCCGGAAGCGATCCGCATGGGTGCGGAAGTGTTCCACCATCTCAAAAAAATTCTCCACGATAGCGGACATGGGACGGCGGTCGGCGACGAAGGTGGGTTCGCGCCAAATCTCAAGTCGAATCAGGAAGCGATCGAGCTCATCTTGAAAGCGATTGAAGCAGCAGGCTACAAGCCTGGAGACGAAATCGCGCTTGCCCTCGACGCAGCTTCGAGTGAGTTTTATGATAAGCATGGCAAATACATTTTCAAAAAATCGGACAAGTCCACGAAGACGGCAGATGAGATGGTGCAACTCTATGCCGAATGGGTGAACAAATATCCCATCGTTTCTATCGAAGACGGCCTCGCAGAGGACGATTGGGATGGCTGGCAAGCCCTGACGCGCGAGCTCGGAAAGAAAGTGCAGCTCGTTGGCGACGATCTGTTTGTGACGAACACCGAGCGGTTGGCACGAGGTATGGCACTGGGCGTCGGGAATGCGATTCTGATCAAGGTAAACCAAATCGGCACGCTGACCCAGACTCTCGACGCGATCAACATTGCGCGCAAGGCATCGTACGGAATTGTGATTTCCCATCGATCCGGCGAAAGCGAGGACACGTTCATCGCTGATCTCGCAGTTGCGACGAATGCCGGCCAAATCAAAACGGGATCAATGTCGAGGACAGATCGCGTTGCGAAATACAACCAGCTGCTCAGGATCAACGAAGAACTGGCCGAACAGGCTGTATACGCGGGCGCCGATGCCCTCAAACGGAATTGAGGCCGATTACTGATGCGATTTCACATCAGCCTGTCTTTTGTCTCTGTCCTTCTTTTGGTTCCTCCTGGTCCGGATATAAAAGTCGCCGTCAATTCGACAACGATCGAATCCTTTCCGGTCTTCGCTGCTGCTGAAGCCCTGTCCACGCAAATTCAGCTGGTACGAAGTCCCAGCGGTCGAAACGCCATGTCCCAGTTGCTTAATGGTGAGGTGGACGCGGCAACAGGTTCAGAGACACAAGCGCTGCTGAATTCCGTCGCCGATCCACGGATTCGAATCATTCTCACGCTTGCGGAATGCCGTTATCGCATCATCGCGCGCCGCTCTGCGGGAATCCGGAGAATCGCCGATCTAAGAGGAAAGAAGGTGGCAGCGACAATCAATACTTCGTCGCACTACTACCTGTCCGGAATGCTTCGTCGCGCACAGTTGAAGGAGTCCGATATCGACTTCGTCGCTCTGGAAGGCCAAGCAATGCCGGCTGCTCTGCAAGATCACAATGTAGATGCTGTGTCGATTTGGGAACCTCACGCACAGAATTCGTTTGAAGCACTTGGCGACGATGCCATCGTTTTGGAAGATCCAGCCGTATACATTGAACGCTTCAATCTGAATACGAGAAGCGACGTCTTGCGAGACCCCGCCAAGCGACTTGCCTTACGGCGTTTCCTGGAGGCAATTGCTCGGGTCTCGGTTCGCCTCCGCACACAACCAGCGGCCATGATACCGTCGCTTGCACCAAATGTTGGCTTATCGGAGCGAACCGTCGCCTCCGTTTGGCCACAATTCAGATTCCCTGCATCGCTTTCAGGTGAACTTGGCTCGGTGTTGGGCGAAATCGAACCATGGGTGGCCACAACTCAGAAAAGGCAACCGCGAGCTAGCCGGACCCTGGTCACACTGATAGACACCAGTCTTCTTGCGGAGTCTCAGAAGTAACTACTCAGTGGTGGACATCGTCTTGCCAAGGTGATAACACTTTGGCTATTATTGTTATCATGATTCGCACTCAGATCAGCTTGAGTGAAGCGGAATACGAAATGGCTAAAGCGGAAGCAGCCCGTCTGGGAATCTCCTTGGCAGAGTTGTTGAGGCGATCCTTGCGCCACATTCTTCCCCCAGATAACCAGAACCCGTGGATGCGGTACGCGGGAATGGTTGAGACGGGAGAACAAGATGCCAGCCAAAAGATCGACGAAATCGTTTACGGCCACGAGAAATGAAGCTTACGTCGATACATCTGCGTTGATCTCTTTTGCCGATCGTTCTGATAGTTACCACCCACTCTTCCGACGACTTTTCGCGAATCCGCCTCCATTAGTCACAACTCCCTTGGTTATTGCCGAAGGCCACGGGTGGTTTCTCAAGAGGTATGACCCCGCTAAGGGTCTCCAGTTTCTCTCTATGACTGAAGCAATGCCGTTAGAGATCCTTCCCATCGGACCCGCGGAACAACGTGCGGCAACGACTTTTCTTCGCAAATATTCCGATCAGCATCTGACCTTGGCTGACGCCGTGGGACTACACATAATGGCTTCACGCAAGATTCGAGTCTGCTGGTCGACAGATTTCCATCTTGGTTTGAGCAAAGTACAACTCGTGATTCATCAGTGAGGATGGGATGTTTGTCGGCGAGCTATGCTTTAGACAAAACCATTCCGAAACCTTGCGCTCGCGGACTCACGCCAAGGAGGCGAACTCCGTTCATGAGACCATGAGGGGTTGAAGACACAACAGGTACCTTGATTTCCTTTTCGAGAGGCACGATGAGGTCGAGTGTTCGCAATGCACCACAGGAAACGACGAGTGCATCCGCGTTCTTTGAATTGGAGTAAGTTTCAGCACCTAGTTTGAAAAGGATCTGGTCGGTCGC
>DATFXZ010000595.1:0-4060 GCA_035315305.1 Terriglobia bacterium
TCCGCACTGGTCTCAGAGCGGGCGCCGCCTGCGGTGCGCTTTTCGCTCCAGCCTTGACCAGTAGGTCGACGATTGGTGTATTGCCGTGGAATTTTGCAATATCAAGTATGGTCAGGTCGGCATCGCCGGACAAAGTATGCCGGCTTTTTGCATTCACATCCGCTCCGCGGTCAATGAGCAACTTCACCACATCCAGAGGAAGAAGATCCGAGACCGCTGCGTACATGAGCGGACTGCGGCCAAACGGGTCAAACCCGTGCACGTCCGCTCCGCGATCAAGAAGTAACCGGATTGCATTCACGTCGGCGAGAGCAGCGGTCTCGATTAGTGCGCCTGTAAAGGCCTCGCGATCAGGATTCTGCGCAACGACCAAATCAAGACACTTCCCACACCGGTTGGTGATGGCCGAGACCAGCAGGGGTTCGGCGGCGACCTTGACTTCGGCACCTCGTGCGATCAGCAATTGCATCATCTCCGCATCGCCAGCCGTGCCCGCCTGAATTAGCGGCGAACCCATCTCGGGCTTCGGGTTGGGATTGGGATTTGCTCCTCGGTCGAGAAGCAGCTTGATAACCGGCGCATTGCCTTGACGCGTCGCGGCGATCATCAATGGCGTTCTGAAGTCATCGGAACGCACGTTAACCTGCGCGCCATGGTCCAGCAACACTCGCGTTTTCTCCAGGTCGACCGCAGCCCACATGAGAGCCGTGGCATTTGCGTCATTGTGTCTGTTGGGGTCCGCACCTTGTTTCAACAGCCGTTCTAGCGTCGGTGCGTCGGAATAAAGCACGGCATACATGAACGGAGTCGAACCCTCCGGACCTCGCTCATTGAGAAGCTTAGGGTCCGCGGCAACTCGACTCATAAAGTCCTGCCGGTCGCCGCTGCGCAGAGCTTCCACTATAGCCACGGCCCTCGGGTTCAATGGCGGAAGATTGACCTCATTGGCAAGAGAATCGGGCCAATCGGCGCCTTGTTCGATCCATTTCTTAATGATCCCGATTTGTTCGGGCCGAAGCGAACCAGTCGGTGGCATCTGCGGTCCATATTCGCTGCTCCCCAACAATCTTTTGTAGAGAAAGCTGTTCTCAATCCCACCCGGCACAACACGGCGGAGGCTCAGAACAGAACTTTTTCGGTCCAGCCGCAGTCCATTCATCTGCTGTGTTGGTCCGTGGCAGCTCACACAATTCTGCCGGAGTATTGGCAACACATCGCGTTCGAATTCGATTTTGGCTGGGACTTGGGCGGACAAAACTTCAGCTAGTGCACACAGCGCGAGAATCGCGCATACGACATACTGTCTGAACATGGGCTCCTCCGAGCCGGAGAGTCTAAAGGGCATAAGCGGGTGCGTTGTTCGGCTTTGCCCATCCTCGATCCGTTATTGAAGCATTCCGGCGTGTTTAAGTGCTGGTGATGCGCCTCGATTTTAAATGGGGTATTGGCATCTTCAAACGGAAATAAACCGAAATAAACCGGAAAAACGCTGTTTGATGGGAGCAAACGCCAAGGCATAAAGAATGTTTTTGTATCTGGCGTTCGTGTTCAGTGACTCATTGAATAGACGACAAAATTGATTCCTAGCCGGAACGCCTCAATCGACGGTTTCAACGGATACTCGCCGCGATCGATGAAATCCCAAAAATTTTCGAGATCGTTGTTGTAGCAAGCGACGACGCCGATCTTCCCATCCTTATTCATCAAGCTATAGAAGACAGGTTCGCCTTCGACCACATAAGGTGAAATAACATTCAGCGCGTCGATGCGATAAAACACATTAAAAATGTCTTGATCGATCGTCATGCGTATCAGATCGCGATCGGGGAACGCCAGGTGCAGGTTACGCTGAAGCGTCGCAAGATCGCGCGCGCCGTCGAAATCATCCATGAGAACAAAGCCGCCGCGATCGATGAATTCCCTCAGGTTATCCACTTCGTGATCCGTTAGCGCCATCTCACCCGGTTCCGAAACGACGGCAAACGGATAATCGAACACTTCGGGACTGCCGAGTTCGACGATGCGATACGAAGCGTTCTTCACGTCAATATTCGTCGCCTCGGAAATCACTTGTGCAAAATGACGATCGGAATTCGGGAAATTGTGCGACCAGCCTGTGCCGTTGAATTTGCCCCTTGCGGTGTATTCCCAACGCGCAATCACCAATTCAGTTGGCGGCGGCTCGTTGGGAAACAGGAACGCTCGACCGAATCGTTGCGCATAGATCACCGTCGCACCGGCGAGCGTGATTAGCAAAAGGAGCAGGGCGATTCGCCGGATTCTTTGCGCGTGTTCCAATGTCTTGAACCTCAGCGCAGCTCCGTCGTTTCTTTGCCGATCGTGATGGTTTCCGCTCGAAGCTCATCCTTTATTTGTTTATTCGGATAGGCCACGACACTGACAGTGGCGCCGGACTTGAGCCTGTCGTCGGAGAGTCCGCGAAATTCCATTCGCGACGGAGGCGCCATGATTACGGTCCAGAGCTTCTTATCGACATCCATCTTAATAAGAGGAGGCTTGCCGCGGTAACTGACTTCCTTGATGACGCCGGTGAGCTTCTGCTGCTTGGTCAGATCGTATGCAGACCAGTCGTGCTGGGTGCCGTAGAGAATGTTCACATCCTGATCCTTAGGTCCGGTCCAGGGCGTGATCACGCCATCGAGAAGTGATTGGAGGTTGCCTTCCATGCACGAATACTCCATCAGTTCAACATCAGGCGTCAGAACGAATATGCGCTCGTTGCTTATCGGCCGTGTGTACGTTTTCGGATCGTCGACAACCCATTTGAAATCGATGTGGCCCATGTCCGGGCGCTTGAACGTCATGGTTAATTTCGCCTTGTCGCTCATCGGATGGCCGATGGTGCCGAGCTTGGCCCAACCATTGAAGTTCATTGCCTCGATAACCAGAGCGTCACCCTCCCAATGACCGCGGGAATCTCCGAACCAGGTAGGAGGCCAATCCTTTCGGTGTGGCATGCCTTCGGTATTGACGGCCTGGAACATCGTGCTTTGTTCGAACAAGAACGTGACGTACTCATTATTCTGGACGATCTGCATGGGATGCGGCGTGAACGATCGAATCCAACCGAACGGCATGCAACTGCCGGCATAGTCACCTTGTCGCATTTGGTCATAATTGTCCCACTGCGCTTGACCCCAGGTCGTGAACGGAAGCGGATTCGGCTCGCCTTTGTTGCTGGTGCCGTTCGCGTTCGTGAACGTGCGAGTCATATCCTGCGTGCCGGGACGATTCCACACGCCGCTGAAATCAGGTTTGCCATTAGGAAGACGTGGCGCAGGCGCCTTCAGGTCCGGCTTGAGCTTCAATGTTTGGCTTTTCGAGACTTCAACCAAACCCGCGGCGATTACGATCAAAAGCAACAGCTTTTTCAAGATCGGTCTCCTTTCTGCATTTGTCGAATTGTGCGGAGTATAGTTGAAAAGTTACTTGTAGAACAAAACTATCACTTCTCGTTTTTCGGGGGAATTTAGCCGCGGATTTCACGGATTTCAGGAGCAGCAGCCATGTATCAGCTATTCGCCTTTTTGATCAGCACCATGTTTTTCGGCGCGCAAACGCCGGCCGACACTTCAGTCTTCGCGGTTGTATATGTGGATGTGATGCCCGCCTCAAAAGCTTCGGCAGTCACCGCGTTCAAGCAGTATCGCGATGCAAGCCGAAAGGAAGAAGGCTTCGGCCGACTCGACTTTTTCGAACAAGTGGGGCGGCCCGGACGGCTCGCAATTATCGAGACGTGGTCGAACCAAAAGGCATTCGATGCGCATGCAGCGGCTGCCCATACGAAACAATGGCGAAGCGCGCTCGATGCGATTCGCCTGAGCGATTACGATCAGCGGCCCTACAAACCACTCGCAGTGGGTACGCTTTCTCCTTCAGCAAACGATCGCTCGACGTACGTCATCACGCACGTCGACATCGGCGGCCAGGGCACGAACGCATCTGACCTCCTCCGACGATTAGCGGAAACCAGTCGAAAGGAAGACGGCAACCTTCGCTTCGACGTGCTGCAACATGCAATGCGCGCGAATCACTTCAC
>DATFXZ010000596.1:0-5267 GCA_035315305.1 Terriglobia bacterium
CCGCCAAAGCGGGTGCGCACCCGTAGGGAGTGATAGCGGCCGTCATCGGGACTCGAGGGATAGAATCCGAGTGTGTATTGAGTGCGCAGTTCATCGGCGACGGTGTCGAGCACCTTTTCGATCTGACCACCGCGGTTTATCAGACTTTCCGCCAGCAGGAACGCGCGTCCCCCGCTGTTTTCCGCCAGTGCGCGAAGGACATTCAAGTCCACCTCGTCGCGTTTGTTCTGCGCAGCGCGCGCTCTTTTTGGAGGAAACAAGGCAGCCAGCGGGCCGGATCCGAAAATGTTGAAGTCTTTCGCGTAAGTGAGACCGGAAATGCCTACGGGATAGATCAACACATCGGATTGTCGAATCGACTGCAGGACGTCCTCAAGCTTCGCCGTGCTTGCGGTGTCCTGTCCATCCGTAATGAGCAGAATCGCGCGTTTCGTGTGGCGGCCGCCATGAATCTTGGTGAGCGCGTCGATCAGCGCATCGTAGAGAGCCGTGCCGCCCGTTGCGTTCAAGTGGCGGAGCGCTTGTGAGATTCTGTCCCGATCGTCAGTGAAGTCTTGCCGCAAGAGCGCTCGGCCAGAAAAAGTGATGAGGAAAATCTCGTCGTTTTGCTGGATGCGGCGGCTGAAGCGATCGACGGCCTCAACTGCGGTTTTCATTTTGCGATCCATACTGCCGCTGGTGTCGAGCAGAATTCCAACGCTGACTGGGACATTCTGATCCTGGCTGAAGTGCGTAATCTGTTGCGGTTTGCCGTCTTCTTCCAAGACGAAATCGTCGACTTTCAGATTCGGAATGCTACGGCCGCGGGAATCGACGACGGTGGCCACAACATTCACGAGGCGAACGTCCACACGCACCTGCGCAGCAGCGATCGCTGCCGCAATCGTCAGCAACAGCGCGACGCAGCCGAGAGCTTGAAACCGGCACCTCATGTGAATTCCCGCGCGGCATTATATTACGTTTCGGCTATCATGGATTGCTGATGGTTACGCCTGATCAGTTTCGGCAGGTGATGGGAAATTTGGCGACAGGTATCACCGTTGTCACCACGCGCGACGCCAACGGAAAACCTTATGGCTTAACCGTAAACTCATTCACATCGGTTTCCTTAAATCCCACTCTGGTACTCGTTTGCCTCGATAATAAGTTGAGCGGCCTGCAGTTTTTCAAAGATTCAAAGCAATTCGGGGTCAGTATCCTTTCGGAACATCAGGAAGATCATTCGCGAATGTTCGCAAAGAAGGATTCCGAACGTCCGCTGACTATTTACTTCGAAGGAAAGCTGGGCATGCCGTTACTGCAAAATTCACTGGCAGTTATGGAATGCGAGGTCGTCAAGATTTATGAGGGTGGAGATCATCAGATCTTCCTTGGCGAGGTGCAACATGCCGAAGTACTCCACCCGCATCATCCTCTGATGTATTTTCGAGGGAAATATCAGCGGCTACTGACCTAAAGATCTGACCAATGCTCAATTCTCGATTCCGAATTCTTAACCGAGAGACTGCCGCATCAGAGGTAGGAGTTTTTTCGGATAGGAATTGAGAATTGGGGAATTTAGCATTGGTGAGATCCTCTGTTGTCTTTGTGTTTGCTACCGTGCTCTTGCGTTTGTGGTTCTACGGTACAGCGACACGCGGGATCAAGGGATTGATCCGAGCGACAACTTCATACGGAATCGTTCCAATCTTTTCGGCCAACTCCTCCACGCGAATCTCGGCATTTCCCTGCCGCCCGACGAGCACGACTTCATCATCCAAATCGGCGCCGACATCCGTCACGTCCAACATCGTCATGTTCATTGCAATGCGTCCTACCACGGAGGCAAGCTGGCCGCGGATAAGCGCGCGGCCGGAGTTCGACAGCTTGCGGTCATATCCATCGTAATAACCAATCGGCAACACCACCAACTTCATCGGACGGCTGGCACGATAAGTCAATCCGTATCCCACATAGTCCCCGGCATTCACATCTTTCACCTGAGCGACGCGCGTCTTCCAGGTCAGAACGGGCGCCAGCGACAACAGCCGTCCTCGTTCGCGCGCGGCAATCTGCGTTTCGCGGGACGGCCAAATCCCATACGTACCGATACCCAGGCGCACCATCGAAAAGTCCATTTCTGCATACAGAAGCGCTCCGGCCGTCGCCGATGCATGAACTTGAGCGGGCCGTATGCCGCCGCGCTCCATGATTCCGAGAGCTTCGCGGAATTTATGAACCTGCGATTGTGCGAACGATGGGTCCAGTGTGTCCTCAATGTTGGCGAAATGCGTATAAGCGCCTTCAATTTCCATCGCCGGCAGCTTCTTCAGCTCGTTAATGAACGATGCAAGCTGGCTTACGGGAATTCCTTGACGATTTGTCCCCGTTTCGATCTTGAGGTGAACCTTTGCCGCTAGTCCCAGCTTGTCTCCAGCTTGCGAAAGCGCCTGTGCCACATCCAACCGGTAGAGCACCTGGCGATAACTGTTTCGTACGGCATTTTCGAGTTGGTCGAGAGGAGTGTGGCCCAGAATAACCACCGGTTTTCGAATACCAAGCCGCGTGATCGTCACTGCTTCATCGAGGCAATTCACGCCCAGCCAATCGGCGCGCTCGGCTGCGATTGGCGCGACCGTTTCCAGGCCGTGCCCGTAAGCATTCGCCTTGACCACAACCATCAGAGCCGTGCTCGCGGCAATACTAGTCCTGAACGCATCAATGTTGTTTCGAAGCCGCTGCGCGTCGATCTCTATCCAAGACAACATAGATAAGGATTATATGCTGGTGTCTTCATTAGCCTGGTTGCCCTTGTTCCTTGGTGTCTTCCCGTTTACTCGGCTACACTGCCCGCATGGCGCCGATCGTGGAGTTTCGCAACGCAGGCTACGCGATCAATGGACGAATGTTGGTCGAAGACGTTTGTTTTCAGGTGGAGTCGGGCGAAACCATCGTCCTGCTCGGCCGCAGTGGGTCCGGAAAGACAACGACGTTAAGGCTGATCAATCGCCTGCTGGAGCCCACTTCGGGCGGTGTTCTTGTGGAAGGCAAAGAGACAATGGACTGGGATCCGATTCGTCTTCGCAGGCGCATCGGATACGTCATCCAGGAGATTGGCCTATTTCCCCATTTCACTGTCGCCCGCAATGTGGCGTTGGTTCCATCTCTGGAATCATGGCCAGAAGAAAAAGTCGAAATGCGAGTGAATGATGTTCTTGGGCTGGTCGGCCTGGAGCCCGCCCAATTTGCGGCGCGGTTTCCGCGCGAACTCTCCGGAGGCCAGCGCCAGCGTGTCGGTGTTGCGCGCGCTCTTGCCGCAGATCCGTCGATTTTGCTTCTCGACGAACCTTTTGGGGCGTTGGATCCCATCACGCGTTCGGAAATACAAAAAGAGTTTCGCGCTTTGCAGAAACGGCTGGGTAAGACCATGGTTTTCGTGACTCATGATGTACGCGAAGCATTCATATTAGGAGACCGTATCGGCCTTATGAAGGACGGGCGTCTGCTCGCTCTCGTTCCTGCTGCCGACTTTCAAAAGCTTGATCATCCTGAAGCGAAGGCTTTTGCGGAGAGCTACACGTGAGTGTTCTCGACTTTATGTGGACGCGCAGGTCGGAAGTGTTGCTGCTGACGCTCGAGCATCTCGAAATTGTGGGCATCGCGATATTGATAGCCATCGCCATCGGCCTTCCGCTGGGAATCCTGATGACGCGCAGTCCCCGCATGAGCCGGCCCATTCTTGCATTCGCGAATATCGTTCAAACCGTTCCCAGTCTTGCACTGTTTGGATTCTTGATTCCTTTGCCTTTTATCGGTGGAATCGGAACGCGAACGGCCATCGTGGCTTTGGTTCTCTATTCCTTGCTTCCCATCATTCGTAATACATTCACTGGAATTTCAGGGGTCGATCCCGCAATTCGCGAAGCCGGTCGTGCGATGGGAATGACTGACTCACAGCTTTTGTGGAAAGTCGAGATTCCGCTGGCGCTGGGTGTGATCTTCGCGGGAATCCGCGTAGCCACTGTGATTGCAGTGGGCGTTGCTACTATTGCAGCCGCAGTGGGAGCTGGTGGCCTCGGCATGTTCATTTTCAGGGGAGTGTCCATGGTCGATAGCCGTCTGATTCTTGCCGGCGCAATTCCTGCAGCTGCACTTGCGCTGATAGCCGATTTTGGCCTCGGCGCGATTCAGAAACGATTTTCGAAACTTTTGTGCCTGCTATGTCTTGTAAGCGTAGCGGCGACGCTTTCCGCCTGTTCGCGCACAGACAGAATTGTGGTTGGATCCAAGAATTTTACGGAACAGGTGATTCTCGGAGAGCTTCTGGCGCAACAGATTGAGGGCACAACAAATCTTCGGGTCGATCGCAAACTCAATCTCGGCGGGACGTTGATTTGTCATCAGGCGCTGGTGGCAGGGCAGATTGATACATACGTGGAATACACGGGCACCGCGCTTACCGCCGTTCTGAAAGAGCCTCCTTCGAACGACTCAGCTCGTGTTTACGACACAGTCAGAGGCGCATACAAGAATCAATTCGGCATCGAATGGACGGAGCCGCTTGGGTTCAACAACACTTTTGCCATCATTGTCCGGAAGGCAGACGCGCAAGCACTAAAACTCAAAACGATTTCGGACGCGGCTCCTCAAACAGCGCATTGGACGGCAGGTTTCGGGTATGAATTCATCGAAAGAGAGGATGGCTATGCGGGTCTAGCGAAGACCTATGGTCTTCGGTTTCCGAGTCCGCCGCGAGTGATGGATCTGGGAATTACGTATAAAGCGGCCGCTGAAAAGCAGGTGGATTTCATCGCCGGCAATTCCACAGATGGACTGATCGATGGGCTCGGCTTGGTTGTTCTCGAAGATGACAAGCATTACTTCCCGCCATATGACGCGGTGCCACTCGTGCGTGACGCTGTCGTTGCCAAACATCCCGAGGTGAGACAGGCATTGAAAGACCTGGCCGGGAAGATATCGGAAGATCAGATGCGGCGTCTGAATTACGCCGTGGATGGGGAACACAAGGACGTCAAGGAAGTCGTTCGGGAATTCTTGAAAGGGAATTAGCAACAAAGAGGACATGAACCACAGAGACACAAAGACAAGGGGATCTGACCAATGCTCAATTCTCCAATTCTCAATTCCTATCCGAAAAAACAGTTCCTACGTCTGACGCTGCCGTCCCTCGGGTAAGAATTCTGAATTGAGAATTGAGCATTGGTCAGATCCCCTTGTCTCTGTGTCTCTGTGGTCTTTGACGCAATGACAGCAGACATCATCATCAT
>DATFXZ010000597.1:0-4507 GCA_035315305.1 Terriglobia bacterium
GCACTCAGCCAGCGCTGCAGTATATCGGACACCTGCGCGTACTCGGGAACACGCGGCCGCGGCCTGGCATTACGCACAATGTCCTGGAATTCCTCCGGCACCAAACGCTTTCGCGCTGGAATTCGACCAGCCTTCACGAAAAGTTTCTGAAGCTGTTGCGGGGTTGTCGCAAATTTGACGAACTCCCAGGCGCCATCAGGATTCGCAGTAAACCGTGAAATCGCGAGGCCCCATCCTCCAAGCGTCGCTGCATGCATTCCACCTGGTCCGTGCACCATCGGAACAAACGCGACCTTACCTTTTATCTGCGAATCAGCCTCATTAGCGAGCGCCCAAACATAAAACCAATTACGCAAGAAAACGCTCCGGCCGGCCTGAAACAAATTCCGCGTCTCCTCTTCCGTATACGTGGCGACTCCACGTGGAGAGATCGTGCCAATAGTCGATTTCATAAACCGAAGCGCATCCAGTGCCTCTGCGCTATCCAACAAGACACGTCGATCAGAAGTGATCCAGTCACCGCCGAAGCCCCACAGTACCTCGAGATAATTTGTGACCAATCCTTCGTATTGTTTGCCCTGCCACAAAAATCCGACACGATCGGCATCCTTCCATTCCGTGGCTTCGCGGACCAGATCCTCAAATGTTTGCGGCGGCCGGCGAACCAGATCTTTGCGGTAATAAAGAAGGCCGGCATCCGTGAACGCAGGTATGCGATATAGGCGGCCGTTGTAGGTACCGCCCTCGAGATCTGCCGGCAAGAAATCATCGCGATCTGCAGGCGACAGACGGTCCGTCAGGTCCAATAGCCATCCGGCAGCAGCGAATTTTGGGACCCAGACGACATCGCAATACACGATATCGTATCCACTTCGGCCGCCGAGAAAGGCTGTGGAGTACATATTCTCGCGCGCGTCTGTCGAAGGTGGACCTTCCACAAGCCTCACAGGTGTTTGAGGGCGTGTCTTATTGAAAGCGCCTATGATATCGCGCCAGACTCCGGTGCCGTCCGGTTCCATCAAGAGCAGTAACTCACCTTGATTGCCGGCGCGCGGAACTTTAAGACTCGCGATCAGCAATACGGCCAAAAGGAGGAGCAGACCTAAGGTTTTTGCCGGATTCATTATCGAAAACATGTATTTGAGCCGGATCGATCGAAACATCGATCGTGTCTGCAGCCGGACGACTGCGCAGCAGTGCTGTCAATGTGATCTTGTCGAACTGGACGCCAACCAGAGAATGCGCGCCGAGCGTTTCGACCCACAGGACGCGACCCTTCATGTCTGGCCCAACCTGCAATGCTTCCGGCCGCATGCCAATGGTGACACGTCCCGATATTCGAATTCCGGTGTCCTGGCGAACGCCCGCCAATAAAAAAGTTCCGCCATTCAGATCGGTTTCGAAAAAATTCATTGAGGGCGATCCGATGAACGAGGCCACAAAGCGGTTCGCAGGTCTTTGGTAAAGCTCTTCCGGAGTACCTACCTGCTGCAGCCGCCCGCGATCCAAGACTACCACTCGATCGGCCAGAGTCATTGCTTCGACCTGATCGTGAGTCACATAAATCACCGGTGCTTGAACTTTCCTGAATAGCTCCCGCAGTTCATGTCGCACACGTTCGCGTAACAGCGCGTCGAGATTACTTAAAGGTTCGTCCAACAGAAAAGCTCGAGGCCGGCGAATGAGCGCTCGACCGACCGCGACGCGCTGGCGCTGCCCACCACTTAATTCGCGCGGTTTCTTTCCGAGCAGGTCGCTTATCTGCAGCATTGCAGCGGTCTCCTGCACCATGCGATCGATCTCAGAGTTCCCCAGCTTTCGCAACCGCAGGTTCAAAGCAAGATTCTCATAGCATGTCATGTGCGGATATAGCGCGTAGGATTGAAACACCATCGCGATGTTGCGCTTTTGTGCTGGAACGCCTTCAATAGCTTCACCATCCATGCGAATCGTGCCGGACGTCGGTGCGTCCAAACCGGCAATGAGACGGAGCAACGTAGACTTTCCACAACCTGACGGACCAACGATAGTCAGGATCTCACGATCGCAGATTTCCAGGGATAGATTGTCCAGAGCGACCATACCGCTAGGAAACTGTTTGCAGACGTTCTCTATTGAAATACCGGGCATCCGATTAATCTGCGCCATCCGCGGCTTGGATGCAACGTGGTACTCTTGCCAGATGCAAGGTTCGACCGAGTACGCAAGGGCGTCCAGCGCGCAGCTTATACTGGAAGTTGCGAAAGCGGCCAGCAGCCATCTCGAGTTAAGCGCAGTCCTCGAATCGCTTATCGTCTCACTGAAGCCGATTATCCATTTTGACGCCATACTGGTGTTCGTGATGGAGGGAGAGTATGTCCGGTTGAACTCCCTGCATGTTGAACGTGTCGGAAGAAACCCGGGTGAATCCGTCGAAAGCGTCATTGCGCGCGCGGCCGCATCGGTTAATATTCCGCCGAAGCCGGTCTTGAGACGACCAGTCAGCGAGCATCACATCAGCCTGCTTGCTTCTTCGCGCGAGCCATACGTTTGCACGGACCTCGAGTCCCAAAAGCGGTTCCCAGAAGACGAAGGCCTCTTGCAATACGGAGTCCGCAGCTACATTTCACTGCCGTTACTAAAGCGCGGCGAACTACTCGGAGCAGTCGATTTCATTTCGTTTGAGAAACGCAACTTCCACAACGACGAAGTGCAATTGCTGCAAGATGTATCGGAGATCGTCTCGATCGCGGTGTCGAATGCGTTGGCATTTGAAGAGATCAGAGCTCTAAAGGAACAACTGCAAGCAGAGAACCGTCTTCTTCAAGACGAAATTGTTCAACGATCTATTTTCGAAGAGATCGTTGGCTCATCGCAGTCTTTGCGCAAAGTCTTGACGAGCATTGATCGAGTTGCGCCTACCGATTCAACAGTCCTGATCACCGGGGAAACCGGCACCGGAAAGGAACTCATCGCTCATGCGATTCATCGGCGATCACCTCGGTCCGGCCGGGCTCTCGTTAAAGTGAATTGCGCAGCACTTCCTTCCGAACTGATCGCGAGCGAGTTGTTTGGCCACGAAAAGGGTGCGTTCACCGGAGCGTTGCAACAGCGGATCGGCCGATTCGAAACTGCCCATGGCGGAACGATCTTTCTCGATGAAATCGGCGAGTTGACAGCAGAAATGCAGATCGCATTGCTGCGAGTCCTTCAGGAAAAAGAATTCGAGCGAGTGGGCGGCAACCGTACGATTCACACCGATGTCCGCGTGATCGCTGCGACTAATCGTGACCTGCAGCGCAGTGTTGCGGACGGGCATTTCCGTGCAGATTTGTTTTACAGATTAAACGTTTTTCCGGTGCATGTTCCTTCCTTGAAAGAGCGGAGCGACGATATTCCGATTCTTGTCGACTATTTCATTTCACGATTCGCGACGAGAATGGGCAAGCGAATCGGCCAGATCGATCGCAAGACGTTGGACGCGATGCAACGCTATTCGTGGCCTGGAAATATTCGCGAATTACAGAACGTTATCGAGCGTGGTGTCATTCTGGCCGACACTGACGTATTTCGACTGGAGCCCGGCACACTTCCTGAAGAGTTCCGAAGCAATTCAGAAACGGCGCCCCTTGGAGCCCCTGGCACGCGGGAGCAGCAGAAGGCACACATCGAGGCCGTCTTGAAAGAAACGCGCGGCCGTATCTCCGGACCTGATGGCGCAGCAGCCGTTCTCGGGATGCCGGCATCGACGCTGGAATCCAGAATCAGGAGTCTCAAGATCAATAAGCACTTGTTCCGCAGTAATTCATGATTATGATTGTGGCCCTGACCGTGCAAGGTTGATAGGATGGAAAGCAAATAAACCGTGCTCAAGATCACCCCAACTCGAGAAAACGAACAGTCGTTCAAGGTTCGCCTGTGCGGCCAACTCACGAAGGAATACGTTCCTGAAGTGGAACGCATGTTGGCCGAGGCCGCCCAATCTCAGACCGTATCGCTCGACCTTGCAAATGTGACGTTTGTCGATCGCGATGCAATGGTGTTTCTTTGTTCTGCCAAGGCGAGAAACATTGCCATCGAGAACTGCCCTTCTTACGTAATCCGCTGGATTCAGCAAGAACGACTCTGCAGCGGTTCCAGCGAAATCAAGCAGCAATAGTTCTTCGCGAATTCTTCGCGATTTCCTGTAGGGGCGGTCTATGACCGCCTACGATCCGAAATTGATAATTAGGCGGTCATAGACCGCCCCTACAGGTTCCCGGCACTCCCGTTGCAAACAGCCCGGCGAACAAGGAGAAGCACAATGTTCTACTGGCTGAAGGTTTACAGTTTGGTCGCTGCACTTGTCTTCGCTCCTGCCAGCCTGATCATCTTGAGTTTGTTCGTCTGGTATGAAGCAAAAGCCTATGCATCGGCTCGACAGAGAATCTATAAACGTCTCTCCAACCTCATAACGCCATCTCAATTTTTCGCGACAGCGCTCGCGATTTCACGAGCCGTTTCGCGATCTAACGGCCGAATCCAACCC
>DATFXZ010000598.1:0-2217 GCA_035315305.1 Terriglobia bacterium
CGGTCAGGTTTTTTACGAGTGCATTCACATGCAGCATCACAAGGGAAACGCCGACCGGCCTAACGAACAGGGTGATACCATTGATTGGATTTCGATTTACAAACACGGCCATGACGGTGAAGCGGAGCATCCGTTGAAATATACGTTCATCAGTTTCTTTCGTGAGGACCCCAAAACTGTTTTAAAGGAACTGAAACGTAAGAGCCCGCGCGAAGCATTTTGGGGAGTATTCGAACTGGCGTGCTTCGTCACGACTTTTGTAATCCTCGGTATTCCCAACTGGCATTACATCTGTTTCCTTTTGCCGTTTTGGTATTTCGGCCATTGCCTCTCGTATTTGAACGGTTACTACCGGCACTACGGCGGCAATCCCGACGAGCCCATTGCATGGGGGGTGAGCACCTACGGCAAGCTTTATAATTGGACGTGGTTCTACAATGGATATCACGCGGAGCACCATTTTCGCCCGAAGGTGCATTGGACCCGAATGCAGGCGCTCCACGATCAAATTGTCGAGCAACAACGCACGGCTGGAGTGCGCGTCATCAAGGTGCCGCACGCACTCGGTTTTCTAGACTCCGATTTACCGGTTGCTCAACTACGAGAAAATAATCGAGAAGTCAGCTCAGAGTCGGCTGCCTAGCAGGCAGTCCACATCAAAAAGGATTGACAGCCGAGGGCGACCTGAAGCATCACGCACATTCGTCAACTGCACAGTAATGCCATGAAATCTTTGTTTTCTTTGCTTGCCATTCTGGCCGCTTTGTTCGTTGTCGAACGGGCCTTCATATCTGCCGAAAGTTTCACGGAGGGCGTCCGGGTCTCTCCTGACACCGCAACTCTGAATTTGGCCGTCATCGGAATTCGCCTGAATTGCTGCTCAGTCGTGCTTCGCTGCAAATACGAAGCGAAATAGTTGCGCGAAAGCTCGGTAACACCTAAATGAACGGCCGTTCCCTACTGCCTCACAACCGCCCGAGCAATTCCAGGCGCGACATGAAGATGAACGTGGAATTAGTCATAAAGACCCTCGCCATTTGCATGGCGGCAGTGAATCTCATCGGTTCTGTAAATGCTCAGACGAACGAGCCTGCTGCGGCTAAAATTGCAGGTAAGCCAAACATTCTCTACATCGTTGCAGACGATCTCGGCTGGAAGGACGTCGGTTTTCATAGCTCGGATATCAAGACGCCAAATCTGGACAAGCTCGCCGCTGGCGGAGCGAAGCTCGAACAATTCTATGTGCAGCCGATGTGTACGCCGACGCGCGCCGCTCTCATGACCGGTCGTTATCCCTTCCGGTACGGGTTGCAGACGGCTGTCATCCCAGCCGCTGCGAAGTACGGTCTGGCGACCGACGAATGGCTCCTACCACAGGCGCTCAAAGAAGCCGGCTACATGACCGCGATTATCGGCAAGTGGCACCTCGGCAACGCGGACCAGAAGTATTGGCCGCGGCAACGCGGCTTCGACTACCAGTACGGCCCGCTCATCGGCGAGATCGATTACTTTACGCACGAGGCTGAGGGCATCGTCGACTGGTTTCGCGATAATAAGAAGGTGGTGGAAAAGGGCTATTCGACGACGCTGCTGGGGAACGACGCCGTTAAGTTCATCAACGAGCAGGTTCCTAGCAAACCGTTCTTCCTTTATTTGACCTTTAATGCGCCACACACGCCGTATCAGGCAACCCAGGAATACCTCGACAAATATAAAAATATCAGCGACCCAGCGCGCCGCGCCTATGCAGGATCGATCACCGCGATGGACGACCAGATCGGTCGCGTTGTCGATGCGCTCGACAAAAAGAAGCTGCGCGACAATACGCTCATTGTTTTCATGAGCGACAACGGCGGCACGCGCAACCCCATGTTCTCAGGCGCGATTGCGGATGTGTCCAAACTCAAAATCCCGTGCGACAACGGCCCATATCGAGAAGGTAAAGGAGAGGTCTACGAAGGTGGCACGCGCGTGGTAGCGTTCGCCAACTGGCTAGGCCACATCCCGGCGGGCGCCACTGTGAAAGAGATGATTCATGTTGTTGACATGTATCCAACACTCGCCGGACTGGCCGGTGCCTCGACCGCCAAATGCAAGCCCCTCGATGGCCTGGATGTTTGGGGCACGATCCGCGAAGGCAAAGCGTCTCCGCGCACCGAGGTTGTCTACAACATCGAACCCTTCCGCGCTGCCGTCCGCCAGGGAGACTGGAAACTG
>DATFXZ010000599.1:0-2981 GCA_035315305.1 Terriglobia bacterium
CAAGTCGCCCTTCCATCCTGGGGCGTTGGAACAGGCGGAACTCGCTTCGCTCGGTTCCCCGGTCCAGGAGAACCGCGGAACATTTATGAAAAGCTCGAAGACTGCGGAACGATTCTGAAGCTTGTCCGATCGACATCTGCAGTCTCCCTGCACATCCCTTGGGACAAACCGGAAGACCCAGCAGAGTTGCGTAAGTTTGCACGCGAGCGCGCACTCCACTTCGATGCGATGAATTCAAATACTTTTCAAGACCAACCTGGGCAGAAGTTGTCGTACAAATTTGGGAGTCTCACTCATCCTGATTCCGGCGTGCGACAGCAAGCGGTGGAACACAACATCGAATGTATCGAGACAGGCAAAATTCTCGGTTCGAAGTCGCTTACCGTTTGGATAGGTGACGGCGGAAATTTCCCAGGCCAGATTGATCCCCGGCGCGCGCTTGAGCGATATCTGGAAAGCATGCATGCCATATACAAGGCGCTACCGGATGACTGGAACGTCTTTCTCGAGCATAAGTTGTACGAACCGTCGTTCTACTCCACGGTCATCAACGATTGGGGTACGAGTTATTACTGCGCGCGCGAACTTGGGGCAAAGGCGCGATGCCTTGTTGATTTGGGGCATCACGCTCCGAACGTCAACATTGAGATGATCGTCGCCCGTCTCATCCAGTTCGGCAAGCTTGGCGGTTTTCATTTCAATGACAGCAAGTACGGCGATGACGACTTGGATGCCGGCTCAATCAAACCATTCCAACTCTTTTTGATTTTCAATGAGCTGGTTGATGCGGAGCTTTCGGCGGTTCCGCATTTCGACCCGTGTTACATGCTCGACCAATCGCATAACGTGACCGATCCCATCGAGTCGTTGATGCTGAGCGCGAATGAACTGGTGCGAGCCTACGTACAGGCGCATCTCGTCGATCGCCAGGCACTCACGGAAGCGCAGGAAAAATGCGACCCGTTGATGGCATTGGCGATCCTCAAGAAGGCCTTTACCACGGATGTCACTCCGATCGTGGCGTTGGCACGCGAGCGAGTGGGCGGAGCGATCGATCCTGTGGCGACTTATCGCTCGAGCGGTTACCGCAAGCGGAAGGCCGCGGAGCGTGAGGCCGTGAGAGCGTCGCTGACGGGAATTGTGTGAGCTTACGGAATCTCGATGAAAGATCCGGCCTACGTTGGAATTGACCTCGGTGCTGGAAGTGGGCGCGTGTTCATGGCGAATCTGTCGCCGGACCGATTCTCTCTATATGAAGTCCGCCGATTCGCGAATGAGCCGGCCCGCGGTAATCGCCATCTGGAGTGGCGCGCCGGCGAGATCTTTGAAGAAATTAAAATAGGCCTGAGGCTGGCGTCGCGTCTGGCACACAATAGCGGCACCACCGTTTCAAGCATCGGCGTGGATGGCTGGGGCGTGGACTATGGCCTCGTCGATAGCGCCGGAGAACTCTGCGAAGAACCGATCTGCTACCGTGACAAGCGCACCGAAGATGTCATGAAAAGAGTGTTCGAGCGGGTACCACGTGAATTGATTTACGCTCGTACCGGTATTCAATTCCTGGTTTTCAACACGTTGTTTCAATTGGCAGCTCACGTCCAAGCCGGCATTCCGAAATCGGCTGTGCGGCTCCTGCTTATTCCAGACCTGATCCATTTTTTTCTGACCGGCAAGGCTGTGACCGAATACACGAATGCAACGACGACTCAAATGCTCAACGTCCGGACTGCAACGTGGGATTCGGAGTTACTTGAACGGTTGGATTTGCCGGCGCGCTTGCTTGCGGAAGTCGTTCCGGCTGGCACAGAACTCGGGCCGTTGAAGTCATCGCTCGCAGAAGACCTCGATCTGCAGGATGCGCGAGTCGTCGCGCCTGCGACGCACGACACGGCCAGCGCCGTTGCGGGCACACCATTGGAAGAGAACTTTGCTTACATCTCTTCCGGTACGTGGTCGTTAATCGGCGTTGAGCGTGATCAGCCGATGATCGATCTGGACACGGGTCACCACAACTTCACCAATGAAGGCGGCGCATTTGGCACGATCCGATTTCTCAAGAATGTCACCGGACTATGGATCTTCGAATCCTGCCGGAGCGAATGGCGTGCGCAGGGCATCGACATCGATTACAGTCGTGTCCTGCGAGGCCTCGATCCACAGCGCTGCAGTCCAAGTCTGATTTTTCCCGACGATCCGCGATTCCTTGATCCACCGAGCATGTTGGCTGCACTCACCGAGCAGCTCGACGAGACGGGTCAGCCGGTGCCCGAGGATGCACATGCCTGGACGAAGCTCATTTTGGATTCCCTGGCTTTTCGTTATGCGTCCGTTGTCCGCATGATCGACTCGCTCACGGCTCGGCACATCAAGGGAATCCGAATCGTCGGTGGTGGCAGTCAGAACGATTACCTCAATCAGGCGACGGCGAACATCACTGCCCTGCCCGTGTTCGCAGGGCCAGTCGAAGCGACAGCGATTGGCAATGTCCTGGTTCAAGCGATTCGTGCTGGACGTTTCAAATCTCTTTCTGAAGCACGGCACTACATTGCAACTAAGGTCCAGTTGAAAAAGTTTGTTCCGTCTTCCTCGTCTTCGTGGAAAGAGGCAGCTCGCCGGTATGAAGCTGTGGAAGGGAGATATTCGACTGTAGAGGCGGTCTGTGACCGTCCACGATGTACGGGTTGAGAGATTGCGGGGCGGTCATAGACCGCCCCTACAAGTAGTGAAAGGAGAAGTAGCGTGGGTGCCTTTCGTCTCTTGTTTACGCTGATCGTCATTAGCGCAATCGCCGCATTCGCTGAAACGCCACCGAAGGAATGGGTAGATCCGGCGACCGGCCATCGGGTCGTCCGATTATCGGATAAGAGCGGGACGGCAAGTCTGTACTTCCACCAGAATCCCTACACTGCAAGCGGTGACAAGATGGTGGTCACGACGCGAGAAGGACTCGCAACAATCGATCTCCGCACCCTAAAAATCGA
>DATFXZ010000600.1:0-5350 GCA_035315305.1 Terriglobia bacterium
CCCGAGCCCGATGGGCCGAATATGGCGCCTATACCCCGCATCGGCAATTCGAAATGAACGTCCAACGCGAATTTGCCAAGAGTTCCTTTGAATCGAATTCTGATGACCTCGGAATTCGAAATCATGCCTGGCGCCGTTTCAGGTGTTTTTCGATCAAGGTCACGGACATGATGACCGCAAATGAAAACACCAGCATACCGGCCGCAAGCATGTGGGCCTGGGTCCACTGCGAAGATTCGACATAGTCATAGATCGCAATCGACAGCACTCTTGTTCGCCCCGGAATGTTTCCGCCGATCATCAGCACGACTCCGAATTCTCCTACGGTATGCGCGAATCCTAAGACGGCTCCCGTGATCAATCCGGGGCGCGCGAGTGGAATCGCAACCGTCCAGAACGCATCGGCGCGCGTTGCGCGCAAAGTTGCAGCGACTTCGAAGGGCCGCTCGCCGATGGCCTCAAACGCATTTCGGATGGGTTGGACCGCAAACGGAAGGGAATAGAGTACGGAACCGATAACCAGGCCGATAAACGAGAATGCAAGCGATCGTCCGCCGAAACTTCGCGCGATCCATCCGCCCGGTCCATTCGGTCCCAAAGCGAGCAGCAGATAAAACCCGAGAACTGTTGGCGGCAGCACCAACGGGAGAGCGACGACGGTGGCAACCGCTTCCTTCCAGCGGCGTCGCGAGCGGGCGAGCCACCAGGCGAGCGGTGTCCCCACGAGGATCAGTACGGCGGTTGTGATCGATGCCAGCAGCAGCGTCAAACGAATAGAAGACCAAAGTTCTCCTGAATCGAACATAAACGGCCCAAAGCTACTGTGGAGCGGAGTAACCGTACTTTTCGATGATTTTTATTGCCTCCGCGCTTTTGACGAATCCGATGAAAGCCCGCGCCGCCTCGACTTCCGGATCCTTCTTTAACAACACCGCGTCCTGGCGGATAGGAGAATACAGTTCCTGCGGAACATTCCAAATCGATTTCGGATCCTTCCCGATTACCTGAGATCCTGCGACGAAACCGACTTCTGCGTTTCCAGTGTCTACGAATTGAAATGTCTGCGTGATGTTGTTTCCTTGCACGATTCTCCCGC
Source organism: Terriglobia bacterium (assembly GCA_035315305.1). Lineage (GTDB taxonomy): Bacteria > Acidobacteriota > Terriglobia > 20CM-2-55-15 > 20CM-2-55-15 > 20CM-2-55-15. The sequence continues at coordinate 1,097 of DATFXZ010000600.1, forward strand.
GCAAGGCAGTCTCTAGATCGAGTGATTTCAAAACCTGCATCGCGGCTACGCCGTATGGAGCTGTAGTGGGATTCGCAATCGCGATCTTTTGAAATTGTCCCGCTCGCAGCACGGACAAGCCATCCGTGACGTCGAGAGTGGTGCTGAAGAGAACGAGCCTCCCGATCGCGTATGTAAACACGCTGTCGGAGAGTCCGAGGCCGGCAGCCACGATTTTCCGGGGAGTCTCCTCATCGGCAGAGAGAAAGACTTCGAACGGAGCATCCTGGGTAATCTGCGTGAACAATTGCCCGGTTGAACCGAAACTCAAGAGGACGCGATTGCCGGTCTTCTGTTCGAAGAGTTGAGCGATTTCCTTCGCGGGCTCCGTGAAGTTTGCTGCAACGGCGACGTGAACTGTCTTGTCGCCCCGCGACGCGCACGACACGAGTACACACAGCGCCACGCACGTCAGCAAAGTATGAAACGTTGTCCGAACCCAACCGGATTGAACAATCATCGGCGAGACGGATCAGACAACGCGGGATCGTTCAGAAACTCCTTATCCGTCAGGCTCTCGAGAAAAGCGATCAGATCTTTCTTCTCACCAGCCGAGAGGACGAACCCTTGAACGTTGTCGGCTTTGTTCGGATTATCGTGGCCGTTTCCGGCGTTCGGACCAACGGAAATGGTCCGTCCTCCGGCAGCATAGTGCTCGATGACGTCTTCCAGCGTGTCGATGCTTCCGTCATGCATATAGGGAGCAGTGACGGCGATGTTGCGCAATGTGGGAACTCGAAACTTGCCGACGTCCTGCGGTTTCCCCGTAAACCGATACAACCCGGTGTTGGGTTCTGGATACGAATAGCGGCCGCGTAGATTGTATAAACCCGTGTTCTTGAATGGCGGTTCAGGCAGAGTAGCGCCGTCGTACATCACCACTCCGTTCAGATTCCACCCGCCGTGGCACTGGAAACACCCCGTGCGTTCTCCTGAAAAGAAAAGAATCTCTCCGCGCTTGGCAGAATCGCTAATGGCCTTGGAGTCGCCACCGTATCGATATCGGTCATATGGTGACTGAACCGAAATGATGGTGCGTTCAAATGCTGCTAACGCTTTCGCGACATTTTTCAAAGTGACCGGATCGGTATCTTCAGAAAAAGCCTGCCGGAACAGTGGTGCGTAGACAGCATCTCGACCGATGTCGGAAAGAAAGCGAGTTTCGGAGCCTTTTAATCCGAGTTCGATGGGATCGGTGCCGAGGACCGGTATGAGGGCCTGCTCTTCAAGCAGCCGCATGCCCGCGTTATCCCATGTCAACGAAGGATTGTACGCGACATTCGCGAGACTCATGCTGCTCCGCGGATGCAACTCGCCGGTTGTTCCCTGGGCGCGAGCTCGTCCATCTGTAAAAGCCAACTCTTGTTTGTGGCAGCTCGCACAGGATTGCTTCCCGTTCACCGACATCCTCTGGTCGTAGAAGAGGCGTCGTCCTAGCTGGACTTTTGCCGTGCTCATCGCATTGTCGGGTGGAACAATCGGGTGCGGAAACCTGGACGGGATATTCCACTGGAATGTACCCTGCGCAAAGAGGCCTGTCGCAAGAGCCAACAGCGCAAAGCAGGCGTTACGCACGCACGACTCCCGTCTGTGACGTGTCGTAGCCGGCGAGTGTTTCGAGCTTTCGGCGAAGCGAGGCTCGCTGGAGAGCATCCACGAGGGCCTCGACTGCGGGCAAATGAAGTGTCTCGCGCTGGAGCACGAAATCATATTGCTCACTGCGCAAGGGCACGAAGTCGAGACCGAATGTCTGAGCCGCGGATCGAGTCGCAATGCAGCAGTCGGCTTCGCCAGCCAGGACTGCGTGTGCCGCGGAAAGGTGTCCGAAAGCAACACGGTCGTATCCGCGAATGTCTTTGGCCCGAAGGGAGGCTTTCTTCATCAGTGTGTCCAGAAGAGACCGGCTGCCCGATCCTGCTTCGCGGTTCATCAATGTCACGTTCTTTCGATGCAGGTCCTCGGCTCCGTGAATGTTTTTCGGATTGCCGGATGCGACAACGAAACCTTCTTCCCATTGAGCGAAAGTGACGACGGCCATGTCCCGGCCCGAAAATTGGCGACGCACAAACGGTATGTTGAACTCCGATGTCTCGGGATCCTGCAGATGCGACCCGGCGATATGGACCTTTCCTTCTTTCAGCCAGTCGAGTGCGAGCTGACTCGATGCAGGAGCGTGAACAATTTCGATGCCGCTGAGCCGCTCGACCATGCTTGTAAGGAGGCTCGTGGCCGGATCGCAGCCGGCGAGAACGATCTTATTGCGTAGAGAATCCTCTTCTGAAAAAAGACACAATTTGGTCTTTTGATTTCGAGACGAAGGAACGGCGACGATGGCGTCCGCTTCGGGTAAATGGTAGGGCCGCGCATCCACGGGCACGCTCACCAGGTTTTTCCCGACCCTGCAAACACGAACTGCCTGACCGTTTGCGGGCAAGGCGTGTCCGAGGTATTCGGCAGTAACGGTGACCGTTTCTTCACGCTGATCGACCGGTAGCGAAAATAACTCCTCCACGCTGACTTCGAGGATGCGGGCAAGTTGAAGCGTGACCTCCGTATTGGGCACGTAGTTTCCTGCTTCAATAGCGTAGATGGTTTGCCGCGTCACGTTGACCTTCTTAGCCAGGTCCGCCGCGCTGATGCCGCGTCCTTTGCGAACCGCGGCCAGATTGTTCTGTATCCGTCCCACTACTTCCTCAACTGAACGATCTCAAGTTTTGTCAGCATTCTCACCGATCGCGCCCCGCGTTTGTCGTTAGGAATGACCAATCGAAACGTACCATTGTCGCCGAAAAGTGGCTTGCCGTTACTGGTGTCTGCCACCAGGATCTCGGCATTGGTCATTGCCGGGTCCAGTTCTCCAACTGAAAAAACGACCTGGTAACCGTCCTGCGCTTCGGCGATGACATAAGTTGCAAGCGCCTTTCCTCGCAGCGCCTCGCCGAGCGGCACACTCGCCCGTTTCAGAATTTCGTGCATCCATACACCTTCGTAGCGGGTTTCGATGCCGCCATTCGACATGGTGACCATAACTCGCGGCATCTGGGCTAAATCTGCAGTCGTAAGCGTGAATGGTTTGGCGATCGCTCCCGTGACTGAAATTGAAGACGTCGATTGCTGCGACCATGCCGGCAATGCCACGGCGAGTATAACGCTTATAAGTATTGCCTGTCGTACCGCACAGAATCGCTTCATAAAAACCTCACTTCAAACTGTTGCGCTTGACGTGTATGGTACTGTACACGACATTGTCGCCGATAAAGGACAAAAAATGTCTAGTAATTCAGTCATGAATACCAAGTTAGTGAAGGAGGCGTGAATGCGAATCGCAAGAACCGTTGTTGTTATCGCCATCATGTTCCAGGCATTGCTAGCCTCGAATGCCCAGTCTACGAAAGTGGAGCTTTCAGGAGCCGTAACGGATCCTGCCGGTCTCCCGGTTCCGGAAGCACAGATTCGATTGCAGAATATGAACACGGACGCCGAACAGTCGACGTCCAGCGGATCGGATGGGCAATACCATTTCGTTGCGATTCCTCCAGGCACGTACAGCATCACGGTCATGAAGCAGGGTTTCGCCGCGACACGGCGCGACGGTCTAACCCTCAGAGTCGGAGCTCAAATCACGGTGGATATTGCGCTGCAGGTGGGCACTGTCGAACAGTCGGTGACTGTGACCGACGCAGCGCCGCTTCTTCAAGCCTCAAGAGGCACTGTCAGTTTCACTGTAGAGCAGGAGAAAGTGGTGACCCTGCCTCTCGACGGAAGAAATTTCATTCCGTTGATCGCGCTTTCTCCAGGAGTCATGCTGCCCCCTGCATCGACCCTGCCTCGAATCAATGGCAGCAGGCCCCGGGTCAGTGAATATATTTACGACGGCATCAGCGTACTTCAGCCGGAACCGGGACAGGTGGCGTACTTTCCCGTAGTCGATGCTATAGAAGAGTTTCGAGTCGAAACGAATAGCTACTCGGCGGAGTTCGGCCGGTCGAACGGAGGAGTGATCATGGTGAATCACAAATCCGGCACTAACGAGTTTCACGGCAGCCTCTTCGAGTTCTTTCGAAACGAAGCCATTAACGCCCGTAACCTCTTTGCGACGACGGGACCCAAGCCGCTATTTCGCCGCAACCAGTACGGTTTCGTTTTCGGAGGTCCGGTTCAACAGGACAAGACCTTCTTCTTTGCGGACTACCAGGGCACACGCCTGCAAACGGG
>DATFXZ010000601.1:0-3227 GCA_035315305.1 Terriglobia bacterium
TAATGGCACCGCCTCCGGGGCGGGAATGTCGGACTTCCTGCTGGGCCGTCTCGGAACTTTAACGCAAGGTGTGCCGAATACGACATTCACGTACAAGTGGTATCACGGGCTCTATGCGCAAGACAGCTGGAAGGTAACACCTCGGTTGACGCTTAACGGGGGACTCCGTTGGGAGCCGTTCCTGCCTCAAGGTTTCACGAACGGCGCGGTCTTCAACTTCAGCTGGGATCGATTCACCCAGGGTATTCACAGCACCGTCTTCAAAAAGGCACCCGCCGGACTTCTGTATGCAGGCGATCCCGGTTTTACGGGCAAGACGGGCGTGGACAATCGATATATGCAGTTTGCGCCACGTGCAGGCCTGGCGTTCGATCCGAAAGGAGACGGCAAGACTTCGATTCGTGCGTCGTTCGGAATGTTCTACGACTTTCCCAACATTATGATTGCCTCCACACCGACAACAGCACCGCCGTTCGGCAACACAGTGCAACCTCCGGGTCCACTAAACTTCGCGGATCCGTATTCCACAGTCGCAGGCGGCAACCCGTTCCCGGGAACATTCGGTCCGGATGCGCCGTTTGTCCAATTTGGTTCGTATATGGCGATGGAGCCGAATGCGAAAGGCACGACCGTCTATTCATGGAATCTGAGTATTCAGCGACAGTTCGGCAACGAATGGCTGTTTTCGACCACTTACATGGGGAATGAAACGGCTCATCTTTGGGGAACTCAGCAGCTCAATCCCGCTGTCATCGTTCCTTGTGCGGGGGGAGCCGCGCTGACGACGTGCAATACAACCAACAATACGAATCAGCGACGGCTGGCTTCCTTGTTGAACCCGCAAGAAGGACAATACCTCGGATACGTCGATCAATTCACTTCCGGCGGTACCGCAAGCTACAACGCGTTGCTCCTATCGACGCAAAAACGGATGAGTCATGGTGTGAGCTTCAACGCCAATTACACCTGGTCGCACTGCATCAGCGATATCTATGCCGGCTCAAACGTCGGCGGCGTCGGCGCTGGGTATCTTGATCCGACTAACCGTCACTTCGATCGGGCCAATTGCCAAACACCTACACTCGACCCGAACTCCGCGAATTCTCTCGACCGGAGGCACATCGCGAACATCAGTGCCGTTCTGGCCTCGCCTAACTTCGCCGACCGCACTTTGAATATGCTTGCCGCGAACTGGCGGTTGTCGACGAGTTATCGCGTATTGTCGGGCGCTTTCATGACTGCGACTACCGGTGTCGACCGCCAATTGTCCGGCGCGGGTGGCGGTACTCAGCGGGCCGACCGGCTGCTTGCCAATCCGCTTTGTGAAAACCCGAATCCAGGGTGCTGGTTCAATCCAGCTGCATTTACGCAGCCCGTCTTCGGCACGCTCGGCAATGCAGGGCGGGCCACTCTTCCTGGCCCCGGCTTTTGGGGGATCGATGCGGCTTTGTCGCGAATCTTCCGGCTTCAGGAGAATATGAGCGTCGAGGCGCGTGTTGAGGCCTTTAACCTGACAAATAGCTACCGTGCGGGAATTCCCATTACGGCAATCAACAATCCGAACTTCGGAAAGATCCTGACGGCGCAGGATCCGAGAATCATGCAACTGGCGTTGAAGTTCGTCTTTTAGCGAGGGGAGAAAAACACAGAGACACAAAGACACAGAGGCACAAAGGTGCGCGCCTTTGTGCCTCTGTGTCTTTGTGTCTCTGTGTTTTTCCGTACTCGTTCAGATTTGAGTGAAGTACGTTCTAAATTTTCTTCGCCAGGTAAGAATACCGTGACAGTCGCCGCTCTACGGACAGTGTGTGGACGCATGCCAGGAACCGCTGCAAACCATCGAAGTTTTGCGCGCCTTCCATAGCCAGCAGGGTTTCCCGATGTTGCGCGCGCGCATCGAACCATCGCTTTGAGACGTCGGCGGCTCTGTCGGTCAAATCGCTAACGCTGCGCAAATCGAAACCGGCGTCGCGCAAGAGCCGCTCATTCTCACCTGGAGGGACAAACAAGTAAAATCCGATCGAGCTCCGCGTTGCCAACTCTTCATGCGAGATGAGTCCCGTAATCACCATCGCATCGGTAAACAGCGCCTGGCCTCCCGGCCGAAGGACGCGGTGCCACTCGCGAAGCACGGCCAGACGCGGCTTGATGTGACACATGGCATCATTCGAGACGATCGCATCGAAGCTCCCTGAGCTGAATGGAAGAGGTCCTCCCGCATCGACGTTATGGAAATCGACACGATCGGCCACTCCACGGGCTTCCGCCAACGCACCGCCGTTGCGCACTCCGTTCTCGTTGATGTCAATACCGGTTATGTGGCAGCCGCGCTTAAGCGCGAGGTATATCGCTGGCCCGCCGGAACCGCTGCCCACTTCTAAAACGTGAGAGCGATTTGTGACCTCGAGTTGGTCTGCAAAGTTGAGCCACTCTTCCGCAGTCATCCAGCTGCTCTGACCGATGTCTTCCCCATAGGTTTGTTTCCGGACAGCCGCTTCTGCGCTATTTGCAAAGTGCGTATACGCGTTGTCATAAAGGTCGACTGAATGGTCCGGCAAAATAACACCTCGCCGTCAAAGCTCTTGCCCGTGGCCAGTAAGCACCGTAAGTATTGAATGACCTCAGGTTAGTCGAGACAGCGCCGATTATGGTTTCGTCAAAAGCCATTGTCAAACGTGCATACCGCGCTCGGTTTGGATATGCTCGAATACGGTCGAATCATCATGTCTGTTCTAGTGAACAAGGCGAAGCGTGATCATGTAAAAGCAGCTGATGAGATATCGCATTCGCTCGTCAAGTCCCCTCACCTCATTGTCGTGCTGATACTGACGATCGCAGGTGTGTTGCTTCTTGCCGTGCCGGTGGCCGACGATCCCACGCGGATCGCGATTGTTCGAGGGAAACGTGCTCAGGAGCTTGTCGACCAATTGCGAGCGTCTTTATCCATTGAAGGCGACGTAGATGTAGTCGTCGTCCCCTATCACCCCCTGGTGTTTTCTGTTGAGCCGACGGATAGAACCAAGAAGCGATTCCTGCTTTCAATGGAACTCGGGTTTCTTCAGATGCTTAACGATGATGAATTGCGTGCCTCACTGGCGCACGAATTGGGCCACGTTTGGATCTATACGCATCACCCGTATCTACAGACGGAGCGACTGGCGAACGAGATCGGAATGCGCAGCGTGACGCGTGAGGCGTTAGAGAACGTATACACAAAGCTATGGAAC
>DATFXZ010000602.1:0-4207 GCA_035315305.1 Terriglobia bacterium
CAGAACACGATCGGCGCCATCGTGCCGGGTCTTGAAGCGGATCTGGTCGGCGTGGACGGTGATCCGCTCACGGACATTACAGCCCTTCAACGTGTGCGATTCGTGATGAAAGCCGGCAAGATTTACAAACGGTAGGGCGGGTGTATTCAAGTGTCCCAGGCCCATTTCCAGTCAGACAAGTGAATTTGTGCCAAGACGGCAAAGATGCCAATCTACGGCAACGCGGTTTACCAACCAAGTGACTTCTGGGCGAGATGTAGCCATGATAGGCTCGCGCCATGGTGAAGCAACAGCAGCGGATGTTTCTTTCAATCTCCTTGCTGGTGATTTGTGGCTTTTCCGAACTCCACGCACAGCGCACGAAAGGAGACATTGCTGCTCAGCTCAATAAAATCGTTAGCGAGCGATTCGCTGCCACTCGATGTCCAGGCCTTTCCGTCGTGGTTGCACTGAACAATGAAATTGTTTTCTCCTCCGCGCAGGGTAAGGCGGACGTCGAGCAAGGCGTGGCGCTTCAAAAGGCCAGCGTTCACAGGCTTGCCTCACTTTCAAAATTGATAACGGGCACCATCATCATGGATCTGGTTGAGCAGGGCAAGCTGGAGTTGGACACTTCTGTGAAGCGCTATCTGCCTGAACTTCCTCAGGCATATCAAAGTGTCACGTTGCGGCATCTGCTGGACCACCAATCAGGTGTCCGCGGATACGACAATCCGATGGACCTGGCTTTTAGCGTGGCCCATTACCCAACTTCCCGCGATGCCATGAAAACTTTCATGGCTTTTCCTCTAGCATTTCCACCTGGAACCAAGACCGAGTACGGTTCGCTCAGCTTCACCGTTGCGGGTGCCGCAGCAGAGTCTGCTACGGGACGTTCCTTTCAGGAGATCTCACGAGATTTTTTTGTCCGGCACGCGATCAGTGGCTTTTTCTTGGATGACCCGCTCGCTATTGTTCCCAAGCGTGTGCGCGGCTATCTAGTGGATTCCAACAGCAAGATCGAGTTCAACGACGGGCGCATCGTTGAACGCGAATATCTGTCAGGTACCGCAGGTGCTGTGACGAATGCGCGAGCTTACGACATCAGTAACCGCTACCCCGCTGGTGGTTTTGCTGCGTCCGCTGAGGACCTTCTCCGATTTGTAATCAAAGTGAGTACGGGCAAGGTGCTAGGCGCAGAAGCACTGCACGAAATGTGGATGGCGCAGCCGATTGCTGACGGGACTAAGGGAGCCTTTGGGATAGGTTGGGGCGTGTCCCAATGGCAAGGTAAGGTCATGGTCGGAATGAATGGAAGCGAACCATCAACGACTACCTTCCTTCGCTACTTCCCCGACTCTGGGGTTGGAGCAGCCCTCCTGTGCAACGCTGAGGGAGTTCAGGGCCTTCCGAAGCTGCTCGACGACATCCTGGAAACCGCTTTCCATTAAAGCTAGGGTTGTTCGAAAAAGGTCGATTCTCAGAACTCAACCCGGATGCCCGCGATAGGCAACAACGGAAAAGTGGTGTCGTGGTTGAAAGACAAGGTTCGGTTGACAGTATCCGTCTCGGTTGTATATCGAATATTCTCACGATTGAGAACGTTCAACACTTCGCCATACAAAGTTAGCTTCCACCGATCGAAATTGAACGCCTTGTTCACGCGGACATCGAGTCTGCTATAAGCGCGCGAGCGGGATTGATTCCGCTGATCGCTCAAAGATACGCCGTTCGACCGCACGTTCAGGAAACCTATCACGGGGAAGCTGCTTCCATAACGATACTTCGCACTGAGATTCAATGTGGGCTTGAGTCTGTACGTGGCGTACAAATTGGCTGTGTGACGCTGGTCGAAATCGCCGTAAAAGCTCAAGTCGGTGGCTGCGTCCCGATATCGAGCGACTCCATAACCGTATGAAACCCAGCCGGACAATTTGTTCACACTTCGACGCTCGACAAACACCTCGATTCCGCGCGCATGCCCGCGCAGATTGTTTTGGACTCTCGGACTGCTGATCCCAATGCCGGGACCAACGCCATTTCCGTTCACCAAACGATACTCGGTATCTGCAGAATAGATGCCATCGCGATCCTCCCGGTCGTAAGCCTCGAACCGGATTCGGGTCTTCTCATTTAGTAACTGCTCTAGTTGAAATGTGTAGTGAGTTGCACGTTCCGCCCGGAGTCCCGGATTGGCGAATTCTCCGAACAGTTGAAAGAATGTGGGAAATTGAGCGTACTGTCCGAATGCAAACGTCACCTTGGAGTTGTGCAGAGGAGCGAATGAGACGCTGGCTCTTGGCATCCACACGTTCTGACCCGTGACGGCCAGCCGATCGAACCTCCCGCCATACGTCAATGCGAACCGGGAACTTGCCGTAGTGATCGTGTGCTGAATGTAGGCTCCCGGCTGCCATGCCGAGGCGGAAAACAAATCGGTAGTTACAGGCTGCTGAGTTGAAATCTGGAAACGCCGGCGTTCGCCGTCTTGATTCAGATGGCGAGCGAAATAGCCGGTCTCGATTTTGTTGGAGCTACCAAAAAACTGGTATGCGGCGTCCTGCTTGAAAGCGAATTGCCTCGGATTCGAGCGAAAGAGGAGAGCGTGATCATGATTAACGTTCTTTAGACGAGCATTGTCATGACTCACCGCCGAAGCCAGGGTGAAGCGATTCGAAACAACCCAGAGCCAATCGGCAATAACCACCTTGTTTTGACTGTCGCCAAACAAAAAATTGTTTGCGTTGAAAGTCTTGTCGCGATGTTCATCGACACGAGAGTTGCCGAAATTCGCGCTCAGCCGGAGTTGGTGACGCACTGTTGGATCGAAGCTCAGCTTTGCGAAGCCATCTTTGAATCCAAAAATGAATTCCGAAGAAGGATCATCTGAAAGCTTGTCGATAAGATAGTTGATATAGCTCTTTCGCGCCGAGAAAAGCCACGACGCCTTGTGCGGATTGCCAATCGGCCCCTCGCTGGTCCAGCTGACGCCCGAAGCGCTCGCGGTTCCCGTATTCGTAAACCGCTGCCGGTTGCCTTCGCGAGTTGTGATGTTGAGATAGCCTGCCGTGCGGTCACCATACTTTGATGAAAAGCCACCGGTGGAAAGCACCACAGACTCGATGAGATCACCGTTTAACATCGAAAGCGAAGCGCCGTCGTTAATATCGCCGACCTCATATAGCGGTGCGTAAAGCAGGATCTCATCGGTCGCGTAGCCTATCGACCGGAAACCCGCGCCTCTCGCCGAAAACTGTGCATAGAAATCATCACGTGTCGAGACACCAGGTAGCGCTTGCACAGATCTCAATGGGTCATCCATCAGCACGCCCGTCAGATTTCTCAAATCCGCTTGAGTCAACGTGTGGTCGGAAACCGACGCAGGTTGGGGCGTCACAAACGGCTTTTCCGTAACCGTGACTTCGTCCGTACGCCTCAGCATCTCCGGACCGAGTAAGACTTCGAGCTCCACGGCCGTGGACGGAGCCACGTCGATTTTCTTGCGAACCAATGCATAGCCCACTGTGGTCACGTAAATCTCGACCTCACCAGGCGCAACGTCCGTTAGCTCGAACTCGCCATCGTCCGCCGTACGGGTTTCAAGCTTGCGGTCACGAATCGACACTATCGCCTTCGCGATAGGCTCTGTCGTTCGCGAATCCAATACCTTCCCGTGAATGTTAGCCACCTGCGCGTGAGCGTTCGTGGTGCACAGAAATGTCGAGGCTAGCAATCCAACGAAGATGAATCCACTCCTCACAAAATTTCCTCATCGGTATATTTTGCCCAACGGTAGACGTGCGCGAACCGCATTAGGTTAGCCGCTGCTCGGCTTTCAGGCACGAAATTACGTCAATCCACCATGCGGGGAGGGACTCCTAAATAGGAACCGCGCCGTACGTGTGCCAGCAAGCACATCTGCTCCGCGATCGGACTTTCTAGGGGCGTAGAATGACAAGTCATTATGGGAAAGATGAGACAACTCGCCGTATTGTTTTTGCTGATAGGCACGACGATCCTCGTGGCACAGAGCGCGAAGCAGGTTCCTTCTTTCAAAGTTGATCCGCTCTGGCCAAAGCCACTGCCGAATCACTGGCTCGTTGGTGCGGTTGCAGGTGTGGCTCTCGATTCGAAGGATCACGTATGGATTATTCATCGTCCGTCGACGCTTCAACCGAATGAAATACGCGCCTCGCACCGCGGAGCGCCACCTGTGCTTGAATTCGAT
>DATFXZ010000603.1:0-4851 GCA_035315305.1 Terriglobia bacterium
CACAGCCCACGAGGAGGGACTCTCTTTTATGACCAGGCTGATTTTGATGCTGATGATGCAGGCAGCCACGACTCAGTTTCTGGTTTCCACAAAGGCAGGGCTTGTGAACTATGTTCAGGGCTCCGCAACTGTGAAACCCGCGACCGTCGTGCCGGTGGGCACCACGATAGGGACGGGGCCGGGCGGCGCTGTCGAGCTTCTGCTGAATCCGGGCTCTTATTTGCGAATGGGCGAGAATTCGAAAGTCGTTCTCGATAGCGTCGAGCTATACGATATCGCTGTCCGCATCCTCGAGGGCTCGATGGTGATCGAATCCAACGGTTTCAACAAAGACCTACCGCTCAAAGTGACCTCCGGCGATCTCAAGTTGGACATCATCAAAGACGGAATCTATTTGTTCGCCGACGGGAAAGTCGTGGTCGTCGATGGCAAGCTTCGAGACGCAAGCAATGGCTTGATATACAGCAAGGGCTATCAAATTTCGAACGATCAGGGCTACCGAGCGCAAAAGGTGAAGACGTTCACAACAGCACTCGAGTTGTGGAGCCAGCAACGCGATGCCGCGATTGCACAGGCAAATCAGAACGTGGCCAGGGGCCTGAGGCAAACGCCAAATCTGCCGATCGCATCTCTTCTCGATGTGTGGCTGTGGTATCCCGCACTGGGATCATTCATCTACATGCCCGGCGAGCGATACCGATCGCCGTATGGTTATAGCTATCTCGCTGCCGGCCAGCTTTATCGCGCGTCGGGTGGATTTAGTTCCGGCGGTGGAGGCGGCGGTTCGGGCGGTGACCGCTCCGGAGGTTCTTCAAGTTCCAGCAGCAGTGGCGGTGGTGGTAGCGTCGGCTTTAGCAGCGCCTCCCCAGCCGGCACGGGCGCATCGGCACCTGCGCCAAGCGCGGGCGCTCAATCCGCTCCATCCGGCGGCCATACCGCAACGCTAGGGAGATAGTTCTAGAACACGAACCGCACTGCCAGCTGAACGCTTCGAGCATTGCTGTTGAATACCTGATCCCATTTTGCGAAATCCGTGTTTTGCGGCCCGAGGAACGTGCGTGAGGTCGTGAAACTATTATTCAGCCGAACGGAGTTCACATAGCCCGGTGTGTATTGCGGGTGGTTGAAGATGTTTCCGATGTCCGCGCGAAACTCGAGCGTCTGGGCTTCCCGAATTCCGAATTTCTTACCAAAGGACATATCGAAATTATGAATCGGGCGGGTCGGCAGTGTATTGCGCCCGCCATTCGGAAACGCGCCGAGGCCGGCTTTGATGTACCTGGCCGTTGGATCAGTCGCAAGGTACGCGACGGTCTGGCCCGCACTATTCAGCAGAGGTGTCACATCGCTGCCCTTGAAGGGATCGCCGCCGGGATTGATCACGGTACGATCACCGACGCTGTCGCCATTCAGGTTCGAATCTTGAAGACTCTGCGCCGTGACGTATTCGGGAGATTCGTAGGTATAGAAGCCACTCCATCGCCAGTTGCCCGCCAGGTACCTGGCGATGCGACTGGACACTCCCTTCATCCACTGCGGCTCATATGTCCAGCTCATCGTGGCGCGATGCCGCCGGTCCAGCGCCGATGACGCTTTCTCCAGCCGCATATTGAGAAAATCCTGCGGTCGACGGGGAGTCAAGAAGGTCCCAAAATGTGTGTCTGTGCTGTCGTCGATATTATGACTCCACGTGTAGGCTCCCACGAATTGCAAGCCGCGGGCGAAGCGGCGCGTCACTTGAGCCGCGAGGCCGTGATAGAAGGAATTTCCAATAGGCGGCCACCACGCTACGGCCTGGAAAAATCCAAGCGGTCCCAAGATCGGATTGCGTCCACGCTCGACCTCGAGTTGCTCCTCTGTAAGAGACAATGAATTCAACACCGCTTGCGAGGGACGCGAAAGATACGTCGGGAGGCTTCTGCCGGGGTGAACCGGAGCTGGTTGGAACAATTCGCTTTGTACCAGGAGGTGGACACCTCGAGTGCCGAGATACCGGACCTCGACCGTGTAATCGTTCTGCACCTGGTGCTGCACCCCCAGCGTCCATTGGATCGAATACGGCAGCACCTGATCCGGAATGAAGCTGGACGTCGCAGCACGGGCATCGGCGCGGGTCAGGTTGGAACCCGTAATGACGCGGCCCGGCTTCAAGCCGCCCTGTGCAAGAAATGGCGCTGTGAACACGGTGGAAAAATTTTCGGCATCCACAGTCGCAGAGAATTGAGGCGGAAGTGCGGTGATGCCGACGTTGTCGAAGATGACGTCATATGCCATTCCGAGTCCTGCGCGAATCGACGTTGTGCCCTTGTTGCCAGGTGAATAGGCGAGTTTGATTCGAGGTGCAAAGTTGTTGTTGCTCGCGTGTGGTTCTCGAAACTCCACCAGGCCCGGCACTGTGGAGATGGCATTTAATGCCTGCAGCTTCATTCCCGCCGGCACGCCTGTGCGCTCCCACCGCAAACCAAGATTCAACGTCAATCGCGGCGTGACATGCCAATCGTCCTGCACATAAAGATACGTCGCCCACTGATTGCCCGAATAGCCCGCATCGCCGAACGTCCGCTCCGCAAGATTCTCGGGAACTGAGTCGTGCAGGTAAGACTCCAGATTGCGATACACATAATCGCCGCGCTCGCGTTGAATGAAGTGCTGTGAAGAGATGTAACGCCGGCCGTCAAAGCCGAATTTGACGTTATGCCGTGGAGAGCTCCAGCTCATGTTGTGCACGAACTGATACATATTCTGCGCCGATGATTGCGGAGCAGCCGGATCCGGACCGATATTCAAGCCAAGATCCTGCTCGAGCGTGATGTTCGGGAAACGGTCGAGGCCTGGAAACTCCAGACCAGGATCACGAAAGAATTGCGTGAAGCGGTGGAAGCCCACTCTTGTTTCACTGGTCAGGATGGGCGAAAAGGTGTGGTAGAGCGCGCCTGTCCCCAACCAATAGCGTTGGGGGAAACTCGTCCAAAAAGCTGATAGGTTCGCGTTGGAGTCGAGCTGGTCGAGCCGATTGTGAATGAACCGTACACGAACGCGATTTTGATCGCTCAGGTCATAGTCGCTGCTGCCGACGACCGCGTATTGATTGATGTATGTGGAACCGGTGAGGGGAAGAATGCCGATAGGAATAGCGGTATTGTTCACTATTGTGAATTGATCTTGTACCGGTGCCGCGGGGACGACCGTCTTGAGGGCGGCGAGATTCGTCTTCGATACTCCCGCGGTGCCCATAGAGTTCAGAGCCGGCATCGCATCAAGCAAAGCGTAACCCGCTGCCGTTGGTCCTCGGAGCGGAGACGCAACGGTTGTTGCGCGGCCGAGTGGCACGTACTCGAAATTCCCGAAGTAAAACCATTTGTTCTGTGTGACCGGCCCGCCAATGGTTCCTCCAAAGCGGTTCTGGTCATAACGTGGGTTTTCCGTGAAACCCTCACGCTTGAACGATTGATCCAAGGCGTTGAGCTTGCGATTTTGAAAGTATTCGTAGTTCGACCCGTGAACAGCATTGCCGCCGCGTTTAATGACGGTGTTGAATTGGCCGCCATTCGAGTGGCCGAACTCCGCGTTGTAGTGGTTCTGCAAAATCGAGAACTCTTGCGTGGCTTCCGTGGGAACAGTCACGAGAGGGCCGGTAATGGTTTTGTTGTTATTGTCGACGCCCTCGATGGAAAAATTATTGTTCGTCGGACGCTGGCCGCCAACCGACGGTCCAGTTCCTTGTCCGACGCCACCATTGCTGGCCACACCTGCGCTCATTAACGATAGGTTCAATGGGCCGAAGAAATTGCCTGCAGATTCGATGATCGGCAGATCGAGGATCTGATCCGCCTTGAACGTCGACTGCAGCTGAGAGGTCGTTGTGTCGATGCTGTTTGGCGCTTCCAGGACCGCAATCGCTTCAAGCACAGTGGGAACTTTAACAATCACGTTCGCCGTGGCTGTTTTGTTCAACTCGATAGCTACGGTCTTTAAAGTACTCAGTGCGAATCCCGCTGCGGTTACGGCAATGTCGTATGCACCCACAGGCACATTATTGAAACGGTACAAGCCGTCGACGCCGGTCCGGACAGCCGTCTTCACGCCCGTCTCGGTATTCGTGATTTCAACCTTGGCGTTTGGAACCGTCGCTCCCATTGGATCTGTGATCATTCCGACCAGATTGCCGTCAACCGTTTGTCCAAACGCGTTCGGTATGAAAACAACGAGCGCGATCGTCAGTAAGCGCACCGGCGCGGCAAAGGTCATGCATGTGCCCCTGAAGTGTCGTGTCGGCCTGCTACGCAGAAGTCACCGCGTTCCTGCCTTTTGCGCATCAGCAGCCTTCTTCTCCTCCGCGCGAACACCACCGAGCATCCCTTCCATCGCGTAATTGCCTTCGTGGCAGGCGTACTCGAGGAGCGGAGCCGCAGTTTTTTTCATGGGAATTTGAGCGGTCCACGGCCTGGTGAAACTGGATGGGTCGTTCACCGTGAATTCGTAGACAATCGTGTTCGCATCCGTGCGCGTGAAGCGCTCGATCAGACGCATATTCTCGCCGGCGCCCCTGAAGTTTGTTTTGTTGGTGAAGTTTGTGGTTTCTACAACCAGTGTGTCTGCTTCCCAGTGACCGCGGGAATCTCCCATCCACTGCCGCACCGGCGAAGGCAGGTGTGAACCGTTGTCCAGGGGAATGATCCGGGCGTCGTGAATCATTTCAACAAGAATGGTGACGTATCCCGGCGCTTGAATGATTTGGTAATTGTTGTTGTATCCGCCGGGCAACATGGGCGGTCCTGCAGTCGGCCACAGGATGCAGCGATTGTTTAACGAAAAGTCCTCCGGCCCATCTCCCGGATGTTGTCTTCGATA
>DATFXZ010000604.1:0-5295 GCA_035315305.1 Terriglobia bacterium
GGTTTTGGAAAAACTATCTTGTACCGGTTCACCTGATCAAAAATGACGAACCCTTCAATTGGAAAGCTCGTATCGAATTCAGGATCGACTGACACCGAACACTTCACCTTGTGACCGGCGGGTACAAAGCAGGGCTCGCCGATTTTGTACTTGCCACTCGCGCTGGGGTGCATAGCATCGGGCTCCACGATCATGAAGGTATCAGTTCCAGAAATCGTATAGTCATTTGGCGTTGTGTTATTCACCGTATAGTCGAGATATGTGCCTGTGACATTCGAGTCGGCATCGACGCTATACACCTCTTGCGAGAAGGAGGTTTGTATGGCAGTGGCATTCCACGACCTCGGACGGCTCATGTACCAAATGACGCCGCCAACAACAATTGCCAGCATCAATACCGCTCCAGCGCCAAACCCGGCACTGATGACGAATGACTTGTTCAACTTCGACGGCTGATGTTCGCTTGCAGACATTTCTCGCGATTCTATCCAATATCTGGCGCGGGAGTATGGACGTTTCCCCGGAACTCTTCGCCGATATCAATCTTTGTGAGTCCTTATATCTCTCCGTCTTGACGGATAACACCGAACCTTTGGCAGACATGTTGCTCTCGACTTCGATGGAGGTAGATTGTAATGCCACGAAAATATGGGAAGTCGGCCCAAAAGAGCGTCAAACGCGCGATGCACAAACGAAAGCACGGAACGTTAACGTCCGGAAAGAAAGGCACCAGGAGAGTAAAAAGCAGAAAGCAAGCGATCGCTATCGGACTTTCCGAGGCTCGCAAAAAGGGCGCGAAGGTGCCTCGAAAAAAATAGTCCACTTCTTCTTTGGGGCAGCTTTGGCCGCTTCTTTACCCAAAAGGCCGGTCGAGTCTGCTTCGGTAGATTCGCGATGGTTCGTTTTCTTTTTGCGGTCTGAGCTGCTTTTTTGAGCCAAAAACTCGATTCGGCCGGTTTGAGAGCGAGAGGGGCACTTTCGCTGGCGAATGGATCTGAAGTTTCGGACAGTTTGCTGCGTCTGCCCTCACTGAGCAGTCCAACCGCCGTCGATTAAGATATCCGTTCCGGTGATGTAGCTCGCATGCGGCGAGCACAGAAAGCGTGTCAATTTTGCGATGTCTCGAACCTCGCCCCATTTGGCGAGAGGAACTTTCGAAAGTATCTGCCGGTTTAGCTCGGCATTGTTCATCAATGTGGTATTCAATTCAGTCGCGAACGGACCGGGACTGATCGTCACTACTGTAATTCCGTGGTCCGCTAATTCCAGGGCCAGGGCGCGCGTCAGTCCGAGAATGCCGGCTTTGCTAGCTGAGTAAGCGCTTCGTCCGGCCAATGAGACGTGGCTCATCGTGGATGCCAGGTTGATAATGCGTCCATACTCGCGTCCGCGCATCAGCGGAACAATCGAGCGGCACATCAAGAACACTGAAGTTAAATTGGTATCAAGCACGTTTCGCCATTCATCTAGGGTGAATTCGAGCAAAGGCTTTCGCGTATTGATGCCGGCGTTATTAATAAGGATATCAACGCGTCCGAAACGCGAGCGGATGTTGTGTTCCAGCACAAGAATGTCGTTTTCTTGCGCGACATCGGTGACGAATACGCTTGCCTCGGCGCCGATTTGGTGCGCTTCCGAGGCTGTCTCGGTAAGTTTTGCCTCATCGCGACCAACAAGCGCAACGGTTGCGCCCGCACCCGCAAGTTCTAGTGCGATAGCTTTTCCAATACCGCGACTCGCTCCAGTTATAACTGCGATGCGATCCTGCAATTCGCTCTCAGTGGACATGTACACAGCATAGTCCCGATTGCAACGTCTTTAGTCTTAAGGTTCGCGCAATTGGCGTTGTGCCGCGATTGCTCTGGTAAGCGCGCGCAGTAGCCATGGAGCAAAGCGCTCGAGAGTGACAGCGAACTTTCCATGGCCTGTGATGATCGCTTCGCGTTTCCCGCGCGCGACGGCATGGAGAATTTGTTCCACGGCTTTGTCTGTGCGCATTACGAGCCATGCAGGAGGTGCATTCGATGCTTTCTCACGCAGGACTCCGTGATTATCGACCCGGCCGATATTGCTGGCGACGAATCCGGGGCTGATCAACGTCACTTTGATTCCGAGCGGCTGCAGTTCCGGCATGATGGAATTTGCCAAACTCCGCAGAGCGAACTTGCTCATTCCATAAGCTGAGGCTCCGGGCATCGGCATCCAACCCGCAACGCTTCCAATGATGACAATATTGCCTTTCGCCTTCTCGATTTCCGGCAGTGCTGCATAGATGGTTCGTAAGACACCAAAGACATTCGTTTCGAACTGCCGCCGGTAGTCCACGATTGAGAGCTGCCTCAAAGGACCGGCGACTCCGAATCCGGCGTTTGCAAACACGATGTCCAGTTTTCTGAATTCGCGAACTGTTTCAGCCACGCCGCGCTCAAGGTCTCCGTCTCTCGTGACGTCACATTCGATAATGACGGGCCTTCGCTTCCCGGATGCCACGATCCTGTCTGCGAGTTTCTCCAGCAATGTTTTTCGTCGCGCCGCCAGCGTCACCATCGCTCCCGCCTGAGCCAGTTGCCAGGCGAGTTCCTCGCCTATGCCCGATGAGGCACCTGTAATCAGAGCGACTTTCTCCCGGAAGAACAATTCGCCGGCGTGCATGTCCTCGTATTTAGCCGATTTTCGAACCTGTGGTCTAGGCGGATTTATTCGTTCTTTCCTGATCCAGGCTGTCCGTTTCGCCGCGCTCGCGTTTGCGGGCCTCTCCCGTAACCGACACAGCGCCGCGTACAGGCCTGACACAGAACCGGTGATGTTCAGAGTAGACCTTCGTGAACTCCGCACCCAGAAACAAAATTTGTGAGGAGTAGTACACCCACGCCAAGATCACAAATACGGATGCGGCAGCGCCAAAAGCGGAACCGATACCGCTGCGGCCGAGGTAAAAACCGATTAGAAATTTACCGGCTGTGAAAAGGATCGCCGTTATGAAAGCGCCCGCCCACACGTCGCTCCAGTCGATGTGAACGTCCGGCAATACTTTAAAGATAGCCGCGAAAATCAGAACAACCAGTAGAAATGAAACCACAGCATCCAGCGCATACCATGCGAAATCCGCGCCGGGCAGGAGATAGTGAAAATAAGCCGTGACGGCCGCGACGCCAGCGCTCAAGAGCAATGATACGAGGAGTAGAAAACTGACTCCGATTATCATTGCGAATGACAGCAATCTCTGTTTAAGGAAATCCCGCAAAAAGTGGCCCGGTTTCGGCTTCACACCCCAGATCTGGTTCAACGAGTTTTGCAGCTGCACGAAAACACCCGAAGCTCCTAGAAACAGAATCACCACACTGAACACGGTCGCGGCTAAACCATGCTGGGACTTTCGCACGGATGCAATCGCGCCCGCGATGGCCGTTGCGGCGGTATTGCCTACAAGACCGGCAATCTCGGAATGAATGTATGAAAAGCTGTCTCCACTATAGAAGAAGCTGCTGACGGCGAGAGCGATCACCAAAAGCGGTGAAATGGAAAAACTTGCGTAATAGGCAAGTGCAGCTCCGAGCTGAAATGTATTGTCGTTATTCCACGCTGCAAGTGCCTTCTTTGTTAAGTCCCAGCCGTGACTCAGCTTCATACGTTTGGAAGTGGATACTGGTAAGCCTGCAAGTCAGCAGCCAAACTCGAATCAGGGCTGGATCACAAGACTCCGGAATAGAGAACCATCGCGGCACCGGCGAACGCCATTCCGACCGCGACAAGCTTAACTTTGGTCAGCGGTTCCTGCAGGAATACTGCAGCGAGAAGAACGATCAGAACGGTGCTCGTCTGGTTCAACAAGGCCGCGATGCCTGCACGCGAATATTTGAAGCCGGCCAGCCAGGACATCAACGATAGATATGATCCTACGAAGGTCCCACAAAACATCCATTTCCATCCGGGTTGCGGACGGAACGCGGCGTATACGGACTTCTTATTTGGGTGAAGCGGCAGGACCAGCAGAACAAACATGATACCGCCCGCCATCCGGACTGCTGCGACCCATGCCAGCGGATAGGCGGGCAGCACCGGCTTCACGAGAACCACTGCAAATGCGACCGTCGCCATTGCGAGTGCACCAAACAAGCAACCCAGCAACAACTCCCTTCGCCGAAGGCTTTGCCCGAAACTGCGTTGAGAGCTGACCAGAACACTTCCGAGTATCAGAAGCCCGCCGCCGACAGCCAGAGGCGTGAGTTTCTCGCTGAGCATGATCACGGAAAAGAGAATGACGAACGGGCTATACAGGCAATCCACGAGTGCGGTGCGGCTGGCGCCGAGACGGCTTAACGCCATAAAGTAAAACGTGTCGGAGATACCGATCCCGATGGCGCCGCTGATCAGGATCAACATGAGGTCTTTCGGAGACACGGACAACGTGCGCGTCTGCCCAAGCGCAACAGTGGTTGCAGCGAGCAGGACCAGTGCGACGCAGTTCTTGAAGACATTCAATGTGAAGGGCGCAACGAACCCGACGGATCGTTTGAACAGAATCACACCGAGAGCCCAAAGCAGCGCCGTCAGTAGAGCTAGGAGTTCACCCATGAGGTAGTCCGTAGGATGCCGGAAGTCGGGCCGTGGCTTTCAGCCCTCTTCATCCGACACAGGCTTGAATAAATCTCTGTCGGCGAGTGATGAGGAACCAAAGCGACAGACCCGGCCTACTGAATAAAGGCCGGGTCTGTCGAAATCCCCGTGAGACGCTAGAAGCTGTATTTCAGCGCGAATTGGATCACGCGCGGATTCACGCTGGTGGACGTGATTTGTCCGAAGTTGCCCGCCCTCACGTTTGGAATGGCATACGTGGCTCCAGCACCGTAGTTCGGATTGCTGAACTGCGTATGGTTGAAGGCGTTGAAGAATTCGGTGCGGAACTGGATCGAATGATCCTCTAGGATCTGGATTCTTTTCAAAACCGCAATGTCCCAGTTGAACTGGCCGGGACCCGAAATGATACCGACCCCCGTGTTGCCATAGTCCGTTCCGTTTCCGATAGCGGGCGGTGCGCAAAACGCGGCTTTGTTGAAATAGCCCGGGCCGCCGCTTGCGCCACCTAGTCGCTGCTTGATATCACCGGGTGTGGGGATGTCCGCGTAAGTCATCCCCGGGCACAACTGGGCGCGGCCGAAGCCGCTGAAGGCGCTGCCTGCGGTCCCATAGATCGTCCCGGCTTGGGGATCAGCGATCGTCATGGGAGTACCACCCTGTACGACGGTAACTCCCGACACATTCCATCCTCCGACCAACCTTTCCATTAAGCCACTG
>DATFXZ010000605.1:0-7756 GCA_035315305.1 Terriglobia bacterium
CACCGGCTTCGCCCATCCGAACATTGCCCCGTGAAGTAAGAACATCCCCATCAATGGAAAAAGAATCGTACCGAACGGATCAGCGTGAACGATGGGATTGAGCGAAACTCTTCCCAAATATCGTGCTGTCGGATCACCCAGGGCATCTGCCGTCCAGGCGTGAGCCGACTCATGGATGCTCAGTGATAGCAATAAGACAAGAAATTGGATGATCAGAAAGAAGACGTCGCCACTCATGAGTTTGGTAGTTCGGGGTCGCTACCGAAATATCCCTAAAAGTATCTCACACCGGAGCGGCCCCGAACCATGTGCTATAATCGCCGCCATGCATGTCGCCCTGCTGAGGCTCGCGCTGGGCCTGTATTCTGTAGGCTTTGCGCACTCCGTCCTAACGGCGCTTCAGAAAAAACAAACCTTATTTCGGCCGGCTTTGGCCTGCGTTTCGGCAGGTTTCGTTTTGCACGTTGTGTCGATCATTTCCCGGGCGATGGAAGTCCGATATTTGCCGCTTACTCAGCAGTACGAGGCATTTTCTTTTTTCGGTGCTCTGGCCACGTTAGGCTTTCTGATCGCGTATGCGAAGTATCGTATCGCCCCACTGAGTATATTTGCATTCCCGCTGATCTTTATCATGACGTTCGTCGCGAATCTGTTTTACGATCCGTCGGCGTCGATCCCACCGGTTTTACGGAGCAATTGGATTTACATCCACACGCCTTTGGTCTTTTTGGGTTATGCAGCTCTGTTCATCGCGTTCGCAGCGGCGATCATGTATTTGATTCAGGAGCATGCCCTGAAATCGAAACATGCTGTGCGTTTTTACCATTGGCTACCCTCGCTGGAAATTTGTGACGATCTCGCATACCGCGCTCTCGCGATAGGTTTTCCGCTCATTACACTGGGGATCATCACTGGCGCGCTTTGGGCGCAGGCGGTGTGGGGTGTTTGGGCCAGAGATGCGAAGGTGCTCTTTTCATTTTTGACCTGGCTCGTTTACCTGTTGCTTATCTTCTACCGCCTGATCGCGGGCTGGCGCGGAAGGAAAGCAGCGTATCTGTCGATTGTGGGTTTCATCGGAGTGTTGGTGACATTCTTGGGTGCAAATTACTTCGGTGGCCTGCATACGTTTCAGTAAATGCAACTCGCACTCGTCGGACTTAGTCATAAAACTGCGCCAGTCGAAGTTCGTGAGCGGCTTGCTTTCAACAACGACGCTTTACGCCTCGCACTCAAATCCCTCGTCGGCCGCCAGGACGTGACGGAGGCGATGATCCTTTCGACTTGCAATCGAGTCGAGGTTGTTGCCGAGAGTTCGGACGACCGGTTAATCCGCGAGTTTCTCTGCGATTTTCATCAGATTTCCCCCGACGACGTTTCCAAACATCTCTACAGCCTTCGCAATGCTGACGCAATTCGGCATGTATTCCGGGTTGCGGCGAGCCTCGATTCCATGATGGTTGGCGAGCCGCAAATCTTGGGCCAGGTCAAAGAGGCGTATCGAATCGCGGCAGATACGGGGACTGTCGGCATGCATCTGAGTGCCCTGATGAACCGCGCATTTGCTGTCGCCAAGAAAGTGCGAAGCGAGACCGGTATCTCACAGTCCGCGGTATCGATCAGCTACGCAGCTGTTGAATTGGCTCGCAAAATCTTCGGCGATCTTTCCGGAAAGACCGTCATGATTATCGGCGCCAGCAAGATGGGCGAACTAACGGCGAAGCACCTGAAGCGCAACGGTGTCTCGTCCGTACTCGTAACGAATCGGACGTTCGAGCACGCCGTTGAACTGGCGCAAGTTTTCGAAGGCGCTGCCGTGTCGTTTGAGCACTTCACCGATCATATGGATCGCGCTGATATCGTGATCAGCTCGACAGGTGCGCCGCACTTCATCATAAGCAGGGCCGTCGCCGAGCAAATCATTCATCGACGCAAGAACAGACCGATGTTTTTTATCGACATCGCCGTTCCCCGAGACATCGACCCCACTGTGAACGAGATCGACAATGCGTTCCTCTACGATATCGATGATCTTCAGCAGGTGATTGATGAGAACCTCAAAGAACGAATGAAAGAGGCATCCAGAGCTGAGGAGATCATCGACTCGGAAGTGCAGGCGTTCTGTCTAAAGATACAGTCGCGCGAGGTCGTCCCGACTATCGTCCAGCTCCGTGACAACGTAGAAAAAATTCGGCGCGATGAAATCGAACGTAATCGCCGCTACTTGAAAGATCTTTCTCCGGAACAGCAGGCCGCCGTGGATCACATCACGAAATCCTTCGCGAACAAAATCCTGCACACTCCGATCGAAGAACTCAAGCGAATGGCCCACGATCCTGACGGTCCTCATTACGTCGACATTCTGCGAAGAATTTTCAATATCAAGCCTCCGCAGTGATGAAAACCGTGTCGTTCCCCAATTGGATTCGGGTTGGCCCGCATGTCTAAGCTCAAGCTTGGCACGCGAGGAAGCGCGCTTGCGCTCTGGCAAGCGACCTGGACCAAGTCCGAATTGGAAAAGCATTGGCCTGGCCTGAACGTCGAGCTCATTCCCATTAAAACTACTGGCGATAAAATTCTCGATGTGCCTTTGGCGAATATTGGCGGCAAGGGGCTCTTCACCAAGGAAATCGATGAAGCGCTGCTCGATGGCCGCATCGACATTGCAGTCCATAGCCTTAAAGATGTCCCATTTCAGCTTCCCGAAGGACTCGACTTCGGTGCGATCCCGGAACGCGAAGATCCCCGCGACGCGTTCATCTCCAACGGTCCAAAGCTTCAGGATCTGCCCGCTACCGCGAAAATCGGCACGAGCAGCCTCAGACGCCAAGTGCAATTGCGACATCGATTCCCTTCCCTGAATCTCGTCACGGTGCGAGGCAACGTTGATACGCGATTACGAAAGCTGGAATCCGGCGAATTCGACGGAATTATTCTTGCCGTCGCAGGCCTTAAGCGTCTCGGTCATGAACACCGGATCACCCAGGTTCTTGATGAGGACCTCATGATTTCTGCTGTCGGCCAAGGTGCGCTTGGGATCGTCTGCCGGTCAGGTGACGCATCCACACGTGCGGTGGTTCAAGTCATAGACCACATTCCGACACGGACAGCTGTCGCAGCCGAGCGAGGACTCCTGCGAGCGCTGGGGGGCAGTTGCCAGATTCCCGTTGCTGGAAAAGCGATCCTTCAGGGGCAGCGGCTCTCGATCAAGGGACTGATCGCAAGTCTCGATGGAAAGCGCGTCGTCGCGGACGAAGCCAGCGGGCCTGCAGAGCATCCGGTTGAATTGGGACTTGAGCTTGGTCAAAGATTGCTTTCCATGGGAGCGGGAGAGATTCTTGCCGAGATCGCCCAATATGGCACTGACCGGTAAAACGATCGTCATCACTCGAGCAGCTTCCCAATCTGCGGAGTTGCGCAACCGGCTTGAAGACCTCGATGCCCGTGTTATCGAATGTCCCACCATTCAGATTGTTCCTCCAAAATCCTGGAAACCGGTGGATGATGCAATCCGGCAATTGCAGACGTACCATTGGCTCATGTTCACCAGTGTGAATGCGGTTGAACAGTTCATGGACCGCATGGGGCAACGGCGGCCGGCCATTCCAATCGCTGTCGTGGGATCCTCTACCGCCACGAAGTTGGGCGAGTGGGGACTTCAGGCCTCGCTGGTACCGAACGAATTTCGGGCGGAAGGGTTGCTCAGAGCCTTTCCCGATAATCTCGTCGGCACGCGAATTCTGTTTCCACGCGCGGAAGTTGCGCGCGAATTGCTTCCGGATGAACTGCGACGGCGTGGTGCGACGGTTGATATTGTGACGGTGTATCGCACTGTCAAAGCTTTTGCGGGGAATATCGGAGAAATCCTGGAACACGACCGTGTCGATTGCATCATCTTCACGAGCCCTTCGACAATTCCCGAGGACCTGCACACGCTGCCGACTGGAACTGCGCTCGCCGTGATTGGTCCTGTCACTCGTGAAGCTGCGCAATTATTGGGTTTGAAGCCGGACATCGTACCGGCTGAATCCACCGTTTCAAGCTTGGTCGAATCGATAAATAATTACTTTTCGAAATGAACACACCGGATTTTGACAAATGCGCTCAGCGGATCGCGGCGGCGTTGCAGCTGTCACATGGTGAGACGGTTTTGCTCAAGCTGGATAGGCGGATTTTCACGCCGATGATTCCGCCACTGCAAAATGTCATTCGCGCCTGCGGCGCTCATATTTCCGGAGTCATTCTGGCCGAAGACGTCAGTGCATCGTCGAAGGAAGAACTCGTCTCGTTACGTCGGCTCTTCAACGACGCGGATGTCTTCATTTGGCTTCCGGAACTCCAACAAGGTAACCGTCCTGCGTTGGCACAGGCTCTCAACGAATGGCTCGATGCCGGCCGCGGCCGAGCAGTACATTTCCATTGGCAGGGCGGTTCCTATCCCATCGGCTTCACCGAAATGCCATCGGAAGATTTTATCGACCGTATATACCTTGCGGCTTTGGATGTAAGCCCGGGAGACCTTGAAAGCCGACATCGGCGAGCCATTTCGTTATTGCGATCTGGGCCGGTGCGCGTCACAACACCGGACGGAACGGACTTGTCCTTCAATATTGGCGATCGTCCATTTTGCAGCCAGATCGGTGACGCTTCGCGCGAACGCATGAAATCCGCTCGCACGCGTATCGATCGTGATATCGAATTGCCCGCCGGCGTTCTTCGGGTAGCTCCCTTTGAGACTTCGGCCAACGGTT
The DNA here is from genome assembly GCA_035315305.1 of Terriglobia bacterium. Taxonomy (GTDB): domain Bacteria; phylum Acidobacteriota; class Terriglobia; order 20CM-2-55-15; family 20CM-2-55-15; genus 20CM-2-55-15. Next base: position 4,749 of record DATFXZ010000605.1, read on the forward strand.
CAATCTTTTTATCGGTCTGGCGCCCAATCGTTACCCAAGGCCGGAATTTGATGCTCCGATTCGTTGATGGACACGTGGCGATTCAAGGAGTAAACGCGGACAAAATAGATGCAGAACTTACCGCCGCCGGCGGAGATGCACGCATGTTTCGCGAATTCGCTCTTGGATTCAATCCTGCACTGCAGGTCCTTCCGGAAGCACCTTTCATCGCTTACTACGGTTACGGTGCAGGCATCGTCCGTTTGAGTCTTGGAGATAACGAAGAAATGGGAGGAGCCAACCGCGGCGGCGGCGTGTACTGGAATTTCCTGCACAACGCCACGGTCACCGCCGGCGATCAAATCCTGGTCAAGGACGGAAGGCTGTTGTTATGACCGCTTACAGCGGTAGCGGATACATGATCCAGCCAACGGCGAGAGCCACGGCCAGGAAAGACAGGAAGACAAACACACCGTAGCGGAATTGTTCGCGCGGTTCGTTCTTTGTAATAAGCGCAAAAACGGTCGATACGATCAGCGCAAAGATCACGAGTGCTGTGAAGTGGGAGACGATCACGGCTTCCTCCCCTGCGCAATATCGAATGCATCGAGCACAATGAGGTAATTGAGGAGTCCACAGACCCACAGAAACGTGGTGCCGTAATCGTAACTAGGCCAAGTCATAGTACCGAGTCCAAAACCCAGGTGCTCTGCGATCCAATACGCAGCACCAGCCCCAATATTTGCAATAAATGCGAACAGGTGGAGCGGCTGATCGAATTCAAGATCGTAAAGCTTTCCGTGCATCGCGAGCCCGAGCGCAAACATCACAAGCACACAGGCGGCAAAGATGACGCCTCGAAGCCATCGCCCAATGAGAATATGCCCAAGACCCGGCACCAGCCATCCACCTGAACAAATGGCCAGGGTTGCTAACATACTCATCGGTTTTGATTCGAATGAAGCGGATTCCGACGCGGATCCGACTTGCTCGTTTGACTGATCCATTAGCGGTCTATTTCGGCGAGTTTCCTTTCGAGGTCACTATCTCCCAAGCCTACAATCTGAAAAATTTTGTGTCTACTGCTTTCTCCCCGGACGAGCAGAACCGCAGATCGTGGTACCCCGACGAATCGCGCCAGGAAGTCCACAGCCGCTCTGTTTGCCTTACCTTCGAACGCCGGTGCGGTTAAACGCAGCACCAATTCTCCCTCGCGATAGCCGCCGAACTCGTTTTTCTTCGCGTTCGGAATAACGCGAACTTTGAGATCCGCTGCCAGCGTCATTGCCGCTCTCCGAAGAGCGCCGAACCAATTCGGACCATGGTTGCTCCTTCTTCGATCGCCACCTCAAAATCGTGGCTCATACCCATGGACAATTCAGGCAACGAAAAGCGTTTGGCGAGGTCACTCAACTTTCGAAAGTACGGCCGCACATCTTCGGCATTGTCGAAGAATGGAGGAATGGCCATCAGGCCGCACAATAGCAACTGTTTGTACCCTTTGAACTGTTCCACGAACGACGGCAGCCCAGCCTCATCAATTCCCGACTTGTTCGGCTCCTCATGGAGCTTGACCTCAATAAGCACTGGCAACTGTTTCAACGCAGCCTGGTTCAGCTTTTCCGCGAGCTCCGGCCTGTCCACAGACTGAACCCATTGGAAATGTTCAACGACCTTCTTCGCCTTGTTGGTTTGCAGGTGCCCAATGAAGTGCCAGGTCAGCGGAAGCTCCGCCAATACTTCCATCTTCGGGATCGCCTCCTGGAGCCGGTTCTCGCCGATATCGCGGATACCACAGTCCACAGCTTCACAAATGTTCTCGGGCGGTACTGTTTTCGTTACGGCAATCAGTTTGACCGACGCAGGATCGCGCCCGCTTTGTGCGGCCGCTTGTTGGATTCTGTCCAGTATTCGCAGGCAGTTCTCTCGGACATCCCTCATCGAGCTCTTCGTGTTCGGGGTGGCTTTGTAGGCCGGCTATCACCCGCGACCAGCGTCTCTTCCTCGACGGCTGGAGTGCGCCCGGCTTTCGCCTTCTTTGTTTCGTTAAGACTCTGCTTCAGGATCTCCATCAGATCCACGACCTTGGCCGGGCCGGGTCCCTTCGGAGCCGGCACCTGCGGTGTAACCCCGGCAACTTTCATTTGTATGATCCCGAGCACTTTATCGTAGTAATCGTCTTTATACCTGCTCGGATCGAATTTGTCGGACATCGAATCAATCAGAGTATTCGCCAAATCCATTTCTTTCTTCGAGATTTCCGCTTTCGCAGGCAGATTCAAAGAGCCCGCATCGACGATCTCATGGGAGAAACGCATGGTCTGCAGCGTCAACATATTGCCGACACTCTTTACTGCGGCCAGATGCTCACGGGACTTCAGTACGACTTTCGCGATGCCGACCCTTTTAGATTGCGCCAATGCGTCGCGCATCAAGGCATAAGCGCGTTCGCCGCCTTTTTGCGGTTCGAGATAGTATGGCTTATCAAAGTAAACGGGATCGATTTCGTTCTCCTGAACGAATTCTTGAATCTGGATCGTCTTGGTAAGTTCGATATCGGCTTTATCCAAATCCTCGTCGGTGATCTCGACGTACTGATCTTTTTCGTATTCATAGCCTCGTGTGATTTCCTCCCACGGAACCTCGCTGTTTTCGGTATCACAAAATCTTTTGTAGGATACCGGACTCATATCCTTCTTATGGAGGTAGTGAAAGGAAAGCTCGCTCTTACGCGTCGCACTAAACAACGAAATCGGAATGGAAACGAGGGCAAAGCTGATATTACCTTTCCAAATGGCTCTCATCGGCGTCCTCTCCTTGTCGGCGGACTAAAGTCTCAATTGTAGCATCGGGTTACAAGGATTATCCTTGGACTGGTCTGTTACCCAAACTGGAGGTTCGTTATGCCTACATGGCAAATCGCTGGCGACTACTTTGAAACCTGCAATTGCGACTATGTGTGTCCTTGTGTCACTTCGAATATGGCAGGTAAGGCGACGAATGAGTGGTGCAATTTCGCGATGGTATTT
>DATFXZ010000606.1:0-2047 GCA_035315305.1 Terriglobia bacterium
GCATAAGGCAGCTTGTACCAACGTCCGTAGTCGTTGATCAGGTCGACGTTCGTCGCCTTCGTAAAAGAATATGGATTCTGATGCCGCCCATCACCTTCGATAGCAAACTTAGTGCTCGACGCGGCATAAACCAACTTGGAAACCTTCCGGAAACGGCAGAACTCAACCACGGCGAATGTGCCAATCATGTTCATTTCATACACTTGCCGTACGTCTTCGAACGAAGGAGCGATGCGAGCATATTCGCCCAAGTGATACACAATGTCGGGTGTTTCGGGAATTAATACTTCGATGTTCTTCGTGTCCCCGCGGCGATACTCCGCGCCCGCGACATGGTTTTCCTCGTGTCCATTGAAATAATTGTCGATCGAGATAACTCTATCGTTCGAATCCGCAACAAGCATCTCGATGACGTGAGACCCGACATGCCCGGCGCCACCAGTAACGAGGATGGTTTTTCGTGTCATAAACGGCTATTTTAGAATGTCACTTCGAAAATACTGCGACAAACGTTTGAAACTCACCAAAACACAAAGGAAGAATATATTGTGATTCTCGTCACAGGCGGAGCTGGTTACATCGGTAGCCACACCGTCAACGCGCTAAAGGCCGCGGGATTTCAACCGGTGATCTTCGATAATTTTTCGACGGGACACCGATCATTCATTAAAGGGACCCCCACTTTTGAAGGCGATCTTTGCAACCCAAGCGATCTATCAGATGTGTTCAGCGAATACGGTATTGACGGGATCCTGCATTTCGCAGGCAAAGCCCTTGTTGGCGAGTCCACCGAGAAGCCGGAATTGTACTATCAAACAAATCTTCTCGGCGGATTGAATCTGCTGAACGCCATGAAGCACTGCGATGTGAAATACCTCATCTTTTCCTCAACATGCGCCACTTACGGTCTGCCAAAGAGCCTGCCGCTCCGCGAAGATCATCCCCAAAATCCGATCAGTCCTTATGGCGAGACCAAGCTTGCGTTTGAGCGCGCGATCCGGTGGTTTCATGACGCTCACGGGCTGGAATACTTATCCCTGCGGTATTTCAATGCGGCCGGCGCGGATGTGCATGGCGACTTTGGAGAAGACCATAATCCGGAAACACACCTGATTCCTTTAGTCCTCCAGGCTGCCGCCCAGCGGCGGCCGGACGTTGCAATTTTCGGCACCGATTATCCCACGCCTGACGGCACCTGCCTTCGTGATTACATTCACGTCTCCGATCTTGCAAAAGCTCATGTATTGGGTTTGCAAGCTTTAATGGATGGAAGAGCGCAGTCCCAGGCAATCAATCTTGGTACGGGCCGTGGTTATTCGGTTCGCGAGGTCATCGAAACCGTTCGCCGTGTCACCGGACGCGATTTCAAGGTCCACGAGACAGGCCGGCGTGCTGGAGATCCAGCAGAACTCGTCGCCGCCGTGGATCGGGCGAAGCAGGTATTGGGATGGAGCCCGGAAGAGAGCGACTTGGAAAACATCGTCCGCACCGCGTGGAACTGGATGTGTAGGCGTCGAGTCTAAGTCGACGCCTGAAACCGAGCTCGATTTATTCGATTGATAGTCTCTCAGTCGGAGAAGCCGAGCAAGCGCCAGAGCCAGAAGCCGTGATGATGAGACCCCTGCGTGGATCCGCCATTCTGAGTGGATCCGCCATTCTGAACAGATCCATCATTTTGAGTAGATCCATCGTTTGTAGTCACGCTTGGCGAAGACGTGTCAGGAACCCCTGCCGAAGCCGCAATCGCGCTAGTTGTTGGCTTCGCCAACAGCATCATGATCGGCGGAGTATAGACGGCTAGCTTGCCTGCAGTTTTGACAAAATCTCGTCTGGCCTGTCCGGCTTGGGTTAACGGGGTTTCTTGGTTGAGCGAAACCTCTTCCATATGATCGAGTCCTTTCTACATTGCACGCTCGCTCCGCTGTTCAGGTATGCTGCAGCGGGTCCCTTGGTCGAGCGATCCAGGATTTCTCTCTTATATCCCTCTTTGGTTGATTGCTGAATAGATCGAAGGTGCCAATCGGCACGTGCCCTGGCAGCATTGATT
>DATFXZ010000607.1:0-6603 GCA_035315305.1 Terriglobia bacterium
ACGCTACAAATTCGTATCATTCGTCACTCGTGGACCGCGCCACGACGACCGACTTCGTTTCCATGTAATAATCCAGGGCTTCTTCGCCGTGTTCCTTACCCAATCCGCTCTGTTTCACACCACCGAACGGAAGCTCATCGAAGATGATTTGAGGTGAATTGACCCACGTGTAGCCGGCCTCCAGACGTTCGGCGGCCTGTGTGGCCTTATCGAGATCACGCGTCCAGATGGAAGATCCAAGACCGTAAATTGAGTCGTTGGCCTTATCAATCGCTTCGTCGAAATCCTTCACACGGATGATCGGCAGAGCCGGCCCGAAGACCTCCTCCTGTATAGCTCTTGAATTCTCATCGACATCAGCCAACAGCGTCGGCAGATAGAAATGTCCTTTCGCGAAGCCGTCACCGGCGGGACGCTTGCCGCCCGCCAGAACGCGCGCGCCACGCTTTACAGCGTCTGTCACTTGCGCTTCCACTTCGTCTCGCTGCGCGGCGGTGTGAAGCGGCCCGACAATGACGCCTTGCTCCAGTCCATTTCCGACGCGAAGCTTTTCAACTTTGCCGATAAGCTTCGATACAAACGAGTCGTAGATTTTCTCGAAAAGATAAAGCCGCTTGACGGCTAGGCACGCTTGGCCGCAGTTGAAGAAGCGGCCGACCGATGCTGCGCTGACAGCCTGGTCAAGGTCGGCGTCATCGCAAACGATCATCGGGTCGCTTCCGCCGAGTTCCAAAGTGACACGCTTCACATTCTGAGCAGCCACTTCCATGACGTGCTTTCCGGTAGACGTAGCGCCTGTGAATCCGATCTTCCGGACCCGCGCATCTTTCAAAAGCGTCTCACCGACGATTCCTGCCGGACCAGGAACGATATTCAACACACCCGAAGGAAGTCCCGCCTCGTTCAGAATCTGTACGGCTTGAACACAGGTAAGCGGTGTCGTTCCGGCAGGTTTAACAACGACCGTATTTCCTGTCACCAATGCAGGCCCGATCTTGTTTCCCAACAGCGACACAGGAAAATTCCACGGCACGATCGCGCCGCATACACCGATCGGCTTTTTGATGATCATTCCATAGCGTCGATCATCGAGCGCCGGGACATAGCCGCCTCTGATTGTTTTCGCCAGACCCGCGTAATGCTCGAGCGTGTGGGCGAATCGGCGGATCTCGAGAACCGCCTCCCGCAACGGTTTGCCCTGTTCTTGAGTCAAGCGGCGCGCCAGATCCTTCTCACGTTCGTTCAGCAGGCGCGAGGCTTTATACAGGATTTCCGCCCGATGAGGCGGCGGAACAGCGGACCACTTCTTGAAAGCCGATTCGGCGGCGTCAATAGCGTTGTCAATGTCTTGCTGCGTCGCGGCGGCAACACGGTCGACGAGTTCGCCTGTGGCAGGATTTCGAATCTCCGTCGTTCCGCCGTCCGATGCGTCACGTAGTTCTCCTGCGATAATCAGTTTCACCATATTTCTTCACGGTGTCGCGACAACGACACCCTTCGTTTCCAGGTAATACTCCAGGGCCTCGGGCCCATGCTCTCTGCCGATGCCGCTGAACTTCACCCCACCGAATGGCATTTCGTCATACCCAATGTGCAAGGAGTTGATCCACACATTTCCTGCTTGCAAACGTTCGGCAGCTCGCCGGGCTTTACCGAGATCTTTCGTCCACACGGAAGATCCTAAGCCCCACTGGGAGCTGTTCGCCTTTTCGATGCCTTCCTCGAGATCCTTCACTTTGAAAACCGGCAAAACGGGACCAAACGTCTCTTCGGTGACAACGCGTGAATCATGCGGCGCGTTGCTCAAAACGGTGGGCAGATAGAAAAAGCCCTTTTCGTATTCCGCGCCATCGGGACGCTTGCCTCCGAGAAGAACTGTCGCACCTCGCTTGACGGTGTCCGCAATCTGCGATTCGATCTCTTCGCGCTGTACTTTCGAATGCATCGGGCCAAGCCGCGTATCTTTATCAAGCCCGTTGCCGACTTTGAGCCGCTGCGCTTTTCCAACGAGCTTCTCGACGAACTGGTCATAAATGCTCTCGAAAACATACAAGCGTTTCACGGCCAGGCATGCCTGCCCGCAGTTGTAGAACCGCCCGACCGATGCTCCCGTAAGAGCTTTGTCGATATCGGCGTCTTCACACACGATCATGGGATCGCTTCCCCCAAGTTCCAGCGTTACACGTTTCATCTGAGTGCCGGCGACCTCCATGATGTGCTTGCCCGTCTTGGATTCGCCCGTGAATGCGACACGCCCCAACTTGGGGTTGCGCAACATTTCTTCACCGACGACGCTGCCCGGACCTGTAACAACGTTCAACACACCTTTCGGCAGACCTGCCTGGTTCAAAAGCTCAACGATACGAGTGGTAGTCAGGGGGGTCGTCGAGGCCGGTTTCACCACAACCGTGCATCCGGCTGCCAAAGCCGGTCCAACCTTGGTACCCATGAGGGTGATCGGAAAATTCCACGGGACGATGGCGCCGGTCACTCCGACAGGTTGCTTGAGTACCATGCCGTACATCTTATTGTCCGGCAGAGGCACGTATGATCCGCGGATCTTTGATGCAAGGCCGGCGTAGAAGTTCATGCCATGCAGAAAATGCTCGATTTCACGCTGCGAGTCGCCGAGCGGTTTGCCCTGCTCTTTGGTGAGAAGCACAGAGAGTTCCTGAATTTCCTTTTTCACCACGTCGATGCCCTTCAGGATCAGCTGGGCGCGCGCTTCGGCCGCGGTCTCCGCCCAGGATGGAAAGGCAGCATAGGCGGCATCGATGGCAGCACGGGTGTCGGCCTCGTTGCCTTTGGGTGCGGAGTCCACCACTTCGCTCGTGGCGGGGTTGATCACATCGTAAGTTTGCCCGGAACTCGAACCAGCCGATTCACCGGCGATAAACATTTTCGCCATGCGTCCCCCTCTTAAATTGTTCAGAAAATAGCTCAATCCGTACTATATTGCCGCTGCAAATATGTGTCAACATGCAGTATACTTCACTACAAAAGCGAATGAACGAGAACGCGCTGCTCCATCAAATCGGAACGCTGGTCCGGACGCGGCGAACGAGCATGGGCTGGACGCTACGGGAGATCGCCGAGCGTTCAGGCGTATCGTCGCGATTCTTATCGGACCTGGAATCGGGGAAAGGCAATATCTCGGTCGCGAGGCTTGCCAACGTCGCACGCGCGCTTGACGTACCGCTGGTGTCGTTGATGCCTTCCGAAGAGAAACAGCAGTCCGTCGTGGCGCTCGTCGGGTTACGGGGAGCCGGCAAATCGACCATCGGCAAAGTTCTGGCAAAACATTTGGGCGTGCGCCTGCTGGAACTGGACGCGCTGATCGAAAAGCAAGCGAATCTCTCATTGGGTGACCTTTTCTCGCTGCATGGCGAAGCGTATTACAAGCGTCTCGCGTATGACATTCTGCTCAAGCTGCTGGCACAAAATGAATCGATGGTCATCGCAACAGGCGGATCCGTCGTCACTGATCCGGAGACCTGGCAACTGCTCAAACGCCGGACGTATGCGGTGTGGTTGAAAGCCACGCCGGAAGACCACTGGAGACGAGTCCTCGGCCAAGGGGACACAAGACCTATGGCAAACCGGACATCCGCGATGGCCGAATTGAGGTCGATTCTTTCGGTACGCGGGCCGCTGTATGCGGAAGCAGCCCTAACCGTCGACACCAGTTCGATTCGTGTTACTGAAGCGGTCCGAATGATTTCTGCGGCACTACAGCAAAAGGAGAAAAAGATTGGCCGCAAAAAGGCCTAACCGACGTTATCGCCAATTCACGGAGCGTCGCCTGGTAATCCTGCGGTCGGCCGCGAGTGCCTTCACCCGCAGCGGCTTCACGCGCGCAACGATGGGCGAGATCGCAGACAAAGTCCGAATGGCGAAGGGAAATCTCTACTACTACTTCCCTTCCAAACAGGACCTTCTATTCTTCTGTCAGGATGAATCACTCGGCCGGCTCATCGATGAGGCTTCGACAATCACAAAAACCAAGCTGGATGCCGACGAGCAGCTCCGAGCCATGATCGTGTCTCACATAAGGACCAACACCGAAGGTACGAGCCCTTTTTCGGATAGGAATTCGGAATTCAGAATTGAACATTGGTCAGATCCCGCCGATCTTTTCGTCAATGCGATGAAACCGTACTATCTGACCAATGCTTAATTCCCAAATTCTCAATTCTTATCCGAGGGGGCAAGCACACCGAAGGTATAAGCCCTTTTTCGGATAAGAATTCGGAATTCAGAATTGAACATTGGTCAGATCCCTCCCTCCATCCAAACTCTCACCCGCGTCGTAGAAGTGCACAGAGGGTTTTTCAACTATGAACAACAGGAGAAGAATATGAAACGACATCTGACTACATCATTGATCTTCCTGCTTGCACTTCTTGCGTTCGTTAGCGGCGCATTGGCAAAAGAAAAGTCGTTGTACGACAGACTGGGCGGGAAAAAAGCGATTATCGCGGTGGTGGACGAATTCGTTGGACGCGTTGCCGCGGATACCCGCATTAACAAATATTTCATGGCAGCGGCTTCTGATCCGAAGCGTCTTGATGCATTCAAGATGAAACTCGTCGATCAGATTTGTGAAGCGAGCGGCGGGCCTTGCAAGTACAAAGGCATGGATATGAAGTCCGCCCACGCAGGCATGAGAATAACTGCGTCCGACTTTGACGCTCTCGTCGAAGACCTCGTCGCTGCACTCGATAAATTCAAAGTCGGCGGCGAGGAGAAACAGCAACTGCTCGGAGTTCTCGGCCCGATGAAGAGCGACATTGTCGCGAACAAGCAGTAGAGGAAAACACTTGCGGGCGCCGTCGGCGCCCGCGGCGACGCGTCGGACGTGCTTATCGACGATTGCGAATAGCAGGGCATTCGGATCAGCCTTGCAGTCCTCCGCAATGCCCTTGCCGGCTTCCAGTCCAGCCTCTCGTGTGAGAACCTTCGAGCAGGTTGAGCACCACAAAAAAATGCTGCACGCCTACATTGTCTTCAATTCTGTTCCGAGCCGATTTTTTCGCTGCTAAGATCGAGGACCATGATGTTGCGCAAACTGCTCTTTATAGCGTCGTTGGGTCTACCGGTCTCAGCCTTTGCGGAGCCGTGCCTGACTGCAACCTCCGTCTGCACGGAATGGGTGAAGCTCCGAAATGGTCCATCGCGATCGTTGATCTATCGCACTTACGCGCTGGAAGAAAAAAATGAAGGCATCACACGCGCGCTCATCGTAGTGCATGGCGCCGGGCGTGACGCGGACAACTACTTTCGGTCCGGCCTTGCGGCAGCGTTTCTTGCAGGCGCGCTGGAAGACACAATTGTGATTTCGCCGCGGTTCGCATCTAACAGCGGGAGTGGATGTCGGGACAGTCTCGCACAAAACGAAGTCAATTGGCCGTGCAACGGCGATAGTTGGCGTTCGGGCGGCACAGCTATGAACGACGAAAAACTGGGATCATTTGATTTCGCTGATGAGTTGCTGCGCAAACTCGCCCGGAAAGAGGTGTTTCCGAATCTGAAAGCGATCGTCGTGTCCGGCCACTCTGCGGGCGGGCAGTTTGTAACCCGGTACGAAATGGCGAATCAAGTTCACGACAAGCTCGGAATACCTGTGACCTACGTCGTTGCGAATCCGTCCAGCTACGCCTATCTCGATTCGGAGCGTCCGAATCTCGAGACGATGGAGCTTCTGCCGTTCGGAGACGCAGGCAACTGCACGACGTACGACAATTGGCCTTACGGCCTGAGACGGCGTACTGGCTACACGGCCAAAATCTCAGACGATCAGCTCAAACAACAGCTGGTTGCGCGTCCCGTTGTTTACTTGCTCGGCGAGCTCGACACGTTACCTCTCGCAGGGTTCGACTCCTCGTGTCCAGCAATGGCGCAAGGTACGAGTCGCCTCACTCGCGGGCAGGCATTCGCGAGCTACGTGAACAAGAAGTACAACGCACAACATAAAGTTAGCGTCGTGCCTCTTTGCGGACACAACGCTCGGTGCATATTCACGGCAGAACCGGTTCTGCCGATTCTCTTTCCAAAACAGTAAGGCGCCAACACTGCTCTCGGTCTTCTTCCCATCTTCTTAAAAGCCGATAATGTTGGTAGAGAACCAATTCAGAACGACTGCCAATAATGCGAGGTGGTTATGATCTCCACAAAACTGCAAGAGTATCTCGACAATGCAAAGGTGGCCTATACACGCCACGCGCATCCGCCGGCTTACACGTCACAAGAAATCGCTGGAGCCGTGCATGTTCCCGGTCGGCAGATGGTGAAATCCGTGATTCTCCAGCCTGATGAAGGGCCGCTGGTGATGGCGGTGCTTTCAGCCAACGACACAGTAAATCTGGACGCTGTGAGGAAAGAAATTGGATGCCACGTCCTGCGCCTTGCGAGGGAAGACGAGTTTCTCGACGCATTTCCAACTTGCAAGCCCGGCGCCATGCCGCCGCTTGGAAACATCTTCGGTATAGCGACGTACTGTGAGGAGAGTCTTTCCCGCAACCGAGATATCGAGTTCAACGCCGGAACGCATGACGAGACAATCCAGATCGCGTTCGCCGACTACGCGCGGCTGGCAACTCCGAG